>JAGKTB010000432.1:0-3406 GCA_018993145.1 Flavihumibacter sp. | reverse complement strand
GATTGGCGGGTGGTCATCGCGTTGCAAAAGATATCAGGGAAGCCGGTGAGGTGGCACTGAAAGTCGGTGTGGATATTGGTTTTGGTGTGAATGCCTTTGCTAAGATGAAACAATCCGTAGCAGCTGGAAAGGTATCGCTAAAGCAACTAGACGAAGCCGTTAGTAGGATTCTAAGATTGAAATTTGAAATGGGATTATTTGAAAATCCCTATGTCAATCCACAACTGGCAAAAGCCCGGGTCAGAACCAGTGAATCTATTGCCATTGCAAGAGAAACTGCGCGTCAATCCATCATCCTGCTTGAGAATAAAAACAATATACTGCCGTTGAAAAAGACAATTTCGCGCATCGCAGTTATTGGTCCCAATGCCGATAATCAATACAACCAGTTAGGCGATTACACGGCGCCACAGGAACCTGAAAATATTGTCACGGTGTATGAGGGTATTAAAGCAAAATTTCCAACTGCAACGGTAAAGTATGCAAAAGGTGTTGGCATTCGCGATACCCTCAGCACCGATATTCCTGCTGCTGTGCAGGCTGCCAAAGATGCGGAAGTTGCTATAGTAGTAGTGGGAGGTTCCAGTGCAAGAGATTTTCAAACCAACTACCAGGAAACCGGTGCTGCCGTCGCAGATGCAAAATCTGTTCAGGATATTGAAAGTGGAGAAGGTTTTGACAGAGCATCCCTAAACCTGCTGGGAAAGCAACAGGAATTGTTGGAAGCGGTGAAAGCTACCGGCACACCTGTTATTGTAATTTATATCCAGGGTCGTCCGCTTGAAATGAACTGGGCAGCAGCTCATGCGGATGCTTTATTATGTGCCTGGTATCCCGGACAGGAGGGGGGTACAGCCATAGCGGAAATTCTTAAAGGAGATGTCAATCCTTCCGGTAAGTTGCCGATATCGGTTCCAAAATCAGTGGGTCAATTACCTGTTTATTACAATAAGAAAAACCCACGCGGACATGATTATGTAGAGATGGGTTCAGCACCTTTATATACGTTCGGTTATGGCAGAAGCTACACGAGTTTTGAATACAGTCAACTGAATGTTCAATCAACCGGCATAAATCGATTTGAAGTCAGCTTTCAGTTAAAAAATACTGGAGTTATTGATGGAACCGAAGTTGTACAATTGTACCTGCGGGATGAGTTGGCTTCTGTGGTACAACCCAACAAACAACTGAAACAATTTCAACGTATAGCACTAAAAGCCGGCGAACAAAGAGCCATTCGGTTTACCCTGGGGCAGGAAGACCTTAGCCTAATTGATCAAAATATGAAACCTAAAGTGGAGGCTGGAGAATTTACCGTAATGATCGGCGGATCCTCTTCCGAACTACCATTGAAAACAACCTTCCGTGTGCAATAAAATTTAAAAATCACGCATCAGGTTAAAGGTGCCCACCAGTTTACTTGATCCCAGGTATTCTCCATTGCCACTCTCGGTATTGGTTCTGCCTGCTTCCTGAATAAGCAGGGTACCACTTATTTTCTGACCAACTGATCCGGCTTTCGTAATGATGATATCTCCCGAACTTACCGTGCGGCCATCATTAAAGAAACTCTGAAAAGCCTGTTGAGGTGAAATGCCCGTCGGTTCAAAAAGGAACATTGTATTATTTTCATTCCATGAGTAGGTGCCGGTTGCATTTTGTTTCCAGGTCATACTTCCCATGCCATCAGATCCCTCCCAGGACATACCCATGCTTCCATCGTTATCCATACCGAGTTCTACCTGTGCATCATTAAAAAGGTATTGTGTGTTGCCAATCCAGATACTTAATCCGGTAACATCTGTTTGGACAAATACTTTCGCACTGAGTGGTTTGGGTGAACTTTTCATATAGAAAAGAATTGTAGCGGGATTGATTTCAGGCAACTCGAAATCAGCGGTTTTATAAGTTGCAGAACTGCCCTTTGGCTGAAGTGTTCCGACGCCCTCTCCTTCTGCGAGCAGGATCCAGCGGTCTGCCAGTGCAGGGTCCAGAAGATATTCCTCCGTCATTGCCACCGGGCTGGCACCTGTGCGGAAGAAATCGCAGATATCTGTTTGTGGGGCTATTACAATTGTTCCAACAGCTTCCAGCTCTATTTCTGACCGGGGTCTTAAGGTGCTGAAAGCAGGGGTAAGCTTTACAGGGGTAACAAGTGCAACATCTCCTGCTCTCAGGCCAATGGAAACAACCTGCTGTGCCAGATTAATGGTACGACCAGTTTGCAGCCACCATACGCCTATCGAGTCCTGAACAGATAACGATAAGGTACATTCCGGATTTATTCCAATGGAATCAAGCAGGTCCCGGTAAGAATAGTTGATCGTTACTGGTGCATTTAACTCTGTATTGGTTGAAATTCTGAAAGCAGGTCCGATTGAACCCGGACTGGTATTGGAAATTTCCTGAACTGTTAAAATGGTTCCGGTAGCTGCCGCGCCTGCCGGAACATCGACTATGATAGGTTGGTTAGTTACTGAAAAGCTTCCCCCATTCGGACTTAGTGAAATGTTCGTGGCGGCACCAATTGCCTGTCCTTTATTGCGAACCGCAATCCCAGGTTGATCACTCATGTCCTGATCAGGTTTGGTACAACTTATGGATATGAAGCAAAAAATGCTTGCAATTAATAAATGAAATACGGACTTATTTACGCTCATAGTAAAATGGATATAATTTAGTTTTGAGGCAAAACTAGTTCCTATCCATCCGGAGGAAAATACCTAGCTCTAGGTATTTATTTGGCTCCATTATAGCCATCCATTATTGATCGACCTGCTGATAAGCTCAATTGTAGATTCAGCACCAGACTTTGCTAAAATATTTTTTCTATGCGTATTTACTGTATGGATGCTGATAAAAAGAGTAGCTGCTATATGCTCTGTTTTATAACCTTCAATAATCATCCGAAGGATTTCCAACTCCCTTTTTGTAAAAGGTTTATTACCTGCTCTGAATAGTTCAGGTGCTTTTACATCAATGTAGGAAGGCTCTCCATCAATTCCAATAAATGAAAGAGATGGTTTTCCCGTTTGTTTTATATGATTGATATTAGTATGAACTACCAGCGTTTTATAAAAATTCTTTTGATCATCGTAATTGATTAAAATGGATTGATGAAGAATACGGATATAGTTACCCTCGCTGTTTTTTAATCGGAAATCATATTGCACTTTATATTTGGCCATTTTCTCAACAGGCAAATTCCTTAAAAACTGAACAGCCGCGTGTTCGAAATTTAAAAAATAAGGATGATCATCCGGATGGATATTATTCATGAAGTCCTTTACACCAAATGAGGTTGGACAACCCAGTACCTGCTGAATAGAGGGTCTCATCAATTCTTTTTCAGTGTTGGTAAATTCAAAAACAAAAGAATCAAAATCCCCTATTTGTAAACACCGAA
>JAGKTB010000061.1:0-4454 GCA_018993145.1 Flavihumibacter sp. | reverse complement strand
TGAATCCTGGGGTGTATCAGCACTGATGATGCCTTTTGTAACCGGTGCCATCTTTCTGCCGCTTCTGTTTTTATCGGTTTATTTGTTAGGCAAGATACCTCCACCGGCGGAGATAGAGAAGCAGGAAAGGGGTGAGCGAATCCGGATGAATAAATCGCAGCGGAAAGAGTTGGTCAAACTGTTTTTACCAGGACTGACCACCATTGTGCTGATTAATCTGCTGCTAACGATACTAAGGGATATCAAGGATAACTATTCGGTTGAAATGTTGCTGGTACTGGAGCCCGGGGCATCGCCTGGCATCTTTGCACAGATGGAGACCATTGCTTCGGTGGCTGTATTTGTTTTATTGCTGACCTTAACGGGTATCCACAATCATTTTAAAAGTTTGTATCGGCAGCACCTGGTAGTTGGCTTGGGATTCCTGACTATTCTGATTTGTGCATTAGGAATAGCCAATGATTGGGGATCGGCCATTTTCTGGTTGATAACATTTACCATAGGGCTCTACCTGAGCTACATTGCGCTGCAAAGCCTTTTCCTGGAACGATTCATTGCGGCATTTAAGGTGAAGGGGAATATTGGTTTCTTTTTTTATCTGATGGATTCGGTAGGATATCTCGGAAGTTGTTTCCTGATTCTTAACAAGGAATTGTTCAATGCGCAGACCAACTGGCTGCCTTACTTTATCCAGCTCAGCTGGATCTTTGGTATTGCAGGTGCCGGACTGGTAGCCTATAGCTGGATCTATTTCAGTCGCAAGTATAAATCTCAACCCGTTCTCTTATAAATTTTATGCAACCCAAACATTTTGATCTGATCGTGGTAGGAGCCGGCGTGCTGGGCAGTTTTCATGCCTATCATGCCGCGAAAAAAGGATGGAAAGTATTATTGATTGAGAAGGATGAAAAGCCGGCCGATGCATCTGTCCGCAATTTTGGAATGATTGTTCCATCCGGCATGGCGCGTGGAGAATGGAAGGAGTATGGACTCAGGAGTACTGAGATCTACCGATCCATTCAAAGCAGTTTTGACATCACGTTACGATCGAATGGTTCTATTTACCTGGCATCTGACAATACGGAAACTATCCTGTTGGAAGAGCTTGCTGCGATTAATGAAAAAGACGGATACCCCTGTACGTTAGTGAGTAAAGAAGATTGTTTGTTGCGGTATCCCGGACTACGTGCTTCTTATTGCCAGGGTGGGTTGTATTTTCCGGGTGAAATAACGGTGGAGCCTAACCGCATGGTGCATCACCTGATCGCTTATATGAAAGAGCAGATGGGACTGCTGTATAAATCCAATACATTGGTGAAATCAGTGATTTATCAATCTGACCGTGCCTGGGTAGAAACAGGTAATGGAGAGCAATTCAGTTCTAATTATGTTGTGATCTGTTCAGGCAGGGAGTTTAGGACCTTATACCCTGCCCTTTTTGCGGATGCTGGTATTGAGCTGGTCAAGTTACAAATGATGCAGACCACACCGATGCCGGATTATGAATTGAAGGGATCCATCTTTGGCGGACTCAGTATCAGGCGCTATGAAAGTTTACGTGAGTGTCCTTCTTTTGAAAAATTGCAGGCAGCGCAGATAGACAACCGCTTCAAAAAATGGGGGATACATGTATTGTTCAAGCAGGCGATGGATGGCAGTATGATCATAGGTGATTCACATGAATATGCGCCTATTGATCAAACGGATTCATTGGGATTTGAGTACAAGCAGGTAATTGAAGATATCATTCTGCAGGAGGCGCAGCGAATGATCCGACTGCCGCACTGGAATATTGCCAAAACCTGGAATGGGTATTATACACAAAGTAAGGAGCAGGATATATTCCGTGAATATGCGGATACGAATATCCTGGTCCTTACTGCAATTGGAGGGAAAGGCATGACCGCAAGTCCGGCTGTTGCGGAAAAAACCATCAGCCAATGGACTAATTAGCCTGTTGGCGCGCTATAATATACTGCGTCAGTTTTTGTTTCAGTTCATCCAGTTCGGGAAGGGGTTTGCCTTCGATCTTGGCGGCTTCATCCCAGGTCCGCATCCGGATATACAGATCAAAAAGCGGATCTGATTCAAACGCTTTTGCTTCTGCTTCTTCCATTCTTCCACCCTGGTATTCGAGGGTCTTTTTACTGGCTTCTGAAAGCTGCTCATAATAGGAAGGATATTTCCAGGTGAGGTAACGTTTGGCATTCACATGAGAGGCGATGAGTTTACACATGCGTTCTCCCATACCCAGGCCAAGCAGCCAATCGGCCCCCACTTTTTCATGATCCATTACGCCATAGCCATCCATGGTTTCGGAGACATCATGCACAGGCAGGAGATGGCCAACATCGTGCAGGAAGGCAGCGAGCACAACTTCATCGTCGTAGCCTTCTTCCATGGCGAGTTGAGCAGCCTGTACCATGTGTTCAAGCTGCGAAACTTTTTCGCCTGCATATTCTTCTGCGCCGAATTGTTCGTAAAGTGAGAAGATCTGGTTGGTGAGTTCTTGTGGAGTTGTCATAATTCAAATTTAAAATCAGGAAAGGGAATCAAAGCAGTCATTAACGCAAGTAAGCACCCAAAAAGCGCAAGGCGACCCAATAAAGGAATCGCCTCGCGGATTTTGGTTGTTTTTAGTTTATTTGTTTACCCAGGTAGCAGTGTTTTGAGTATCTTCTCCCTGGCGGGCAACCGCTTCATTGCGATTGGTAGCATTCAAAGCCTGCTCGGATTGAGGATAGATATAACGAACCGGAACCTTGTTGTCGTTCAGGTTAGCCGGACCAGGAATAACTTCCGGCATACGGGTACGACGCCATTCAAACCAGCCTTCGAGTCCGTTGAAATAAAGCGCTACCCATTTTTGCAGTGCGATCTTAGCCAGTTTTTCCTGGGGTGTGCCGGTATAGGCAACTCCGGATTGAGTAAGATAATCAGCCGGCATGGACAGGTTGATATTGTACTGCGCAGGCACTACCCCTCTCCAGTATTCGAAGTTGGCATTGATGCCATTCAGGTAATAGGTTTCTGCATTACCGGTAGTGATGAGTTCTTTTTCACGAGCTTCAGCCAGCAGGAACTGCAATTCAGCATAGGTCATCAGCAGTGCCTGGGGAGCATCGGGAACCGGTGGCGCCTGACCCGGGTCATTACAAACCAGGCAGGCGAATGTATACCCAACACGGCTAACGCCTTGTGGCCCACCATTGTAATTCAAGGCATCCACATCTCCCAATCCATTAGGAATGCCCTCAATTGCAGGAGTACCTGCTGCAACTGAAGCTAATGAAGGTCTTCCAAAAACATTCAAACGGGGATCATTAAGCGAAGTCAAACGATCATCCAATGTTTTACTTACCCGGAATTCATCAATAGAACCAACCCTTGAATCATACAAAGGCCATTGGTTGGGGGCCAGTGCCAGGTATTTCATTGCTGCATTATCTGCGTTTCCGGTAAAGATGGGGTTGTTAGCAGGATCACCCACGATTGCCTGCATTTCTGCTTTTACATCTTTCTTAGCAGAAATTCTAAGCAGGTAACGCAATCTGAGTGAGTTTGCCAGTTTTCTCCATTTCATTATGGCAGAAGGACCTCCCCCATACAATATATCTCCTGCAATACTGGTTGTACTTACCGCCAGGATTTCATTGGCAGTTTTCAGATCAGCCAGGATACCATTGTAGATGGATTCCTGTGTATCATATTTAGGTGTATAAATACCATCGCTCTTGGCTTTACCAGCTTCTGAGTAAGGAATATCACCATAGGCTTCAGTAGCCTGGGCGAACATCCAGGACTTCAGAATCAGGGCAACAGCGTTGTATGCATTGGTATTATCACCTCCTACTTTATTGAAAATATTCTGCAGGTTGCGATAGTTCCCATACACGTTGTTCCAGATACCGTTTTGCTCATTCCAGAGATAACGGTCTTCATTTACGAACTGAATCTTGGCGTGGTATTGCACAACAATATTTCCAATACCCCAGGCTTCAAACACCTGTTGGTTCATAGCACTTCTGATAACGCCACTTAAAAGGAGATCCGGATTCACATCAATAGGAACGTTCCCATTGGTGTTGATCTCTTCAAAATCTTTGGTACATCCTGCCAACATCCCCATTATCAGAAACGGCAGGGTTATTTTAAGAAATTTCATATAAAAGAGTTGGATGGGTTAGTGATTATAATTTGAAACTCAGGTTCACACCATAACTACGGGTGGTAGGGATACTCATGTATTCAATACCAGGTAATGCTGTTCCACCGCTATAGCTCATGTTTTCAGGATCTACGTGCGGAACATTGTCCCACAAGAACAGGTTACGACCTACCAATGAAACTGCTACACCACGGAAAGGAAGTTTACCCCAAACCTTATCAGGAATATTATAACCAACCTGTAGTTCACGCAGCTTGATGAAACTTGCATCATACATTACACCTTC
>JAGKTB010000060.1:0-4989 GCA_018993145.1 Flavihumibacter sp. | reverse complement strand
TATATCAAATAATGATTTATCAATATTATTATGACAGAAAAACTGAATGCGACTTTTTTTTACATCCTGGAAAAGTCAATCAAATCCTACCGCCAGATGGCTCAGCGTACTATTTCAGACGAGTTCGGTAGCATCACGGTTGACCAGCTCCTGGTTTTACAAACGATGAAGGACCAGCCGGAGTTGACGCAGCAACAGATTGCTGCAGCGGTATTCAAGGATTTTGCATCCATCACCCGTATTATTGATCTGCTGGTCCGAAAAGGATTTCTGAAACGTTCTGATCATCCTACCGACCGGCGCCGTTTTGAACTGACTTTAACCCCAGAAGGAAATGATCTGCTGGAACAGGTAAGACCAAGAATTCTTAAAAACAGACGGATCGCATTGGAAGGTGTGGAGGAGGAGGAAATGGCAATCGCCCGGAAAGTGCTGGCAAAAATTGTTGAAAATTGTTCGAAATAAAAAAGCCCCGGCGTAGACACGTCGGGACTTTTGGTATTTGGATCTGATTAGTTTCTGTGATAAAGATAGAATAAATATCTATCTGGTTGTCAGCTAATCCATTTTCTTGATCAGAATTAAGAAATTTTAGTCTTTCTTAACTAGTACCTTGGGTGCTTCGCTTACGGTAACTTCAATTTTCTGTTCAACCGGACCAGCATGGTTCTGAGATTTCGTGTCGAACATATCGGCCAGGGTAGGTGCAATAACCAGGGACACAATACTCATCAGTTTAATCAAAATATTCATAGAGGGACCAGAGGTATCCTTAAATGGATCACCTACGGTATCACCAGTAACAGAAGCTTTGTGCGGCTCAGATTTTTTATAATACATCTCGCCATTGATTTCAACGCCTTTCTCAAAGGATTTCTTCGCATTGTCCCATGCACCACCGGCATTGTTCTGGAACATTCCCATAAGTACGCCACTCACGGTTGCGCCTGCCAGGAATCCACCGAGTGCTTCGGGGCCCATCAGGAAACCAATGATCAGCGGAGAAACAACCGCGATAGCCCCCGGCAACATCATTTTTTTGATGGAAGCTTCGGTTGAAATAGCCACACATTTATCGTATTCCGGTTTACCGGTTCCTTCCATGATGCCAGGGATGGATTTGAACTGGCGACGCACTTCTTCCACCATTGCCATGGCTGCTTCTCCCACTGCGCGAATAGCCAGGGAAGAGAAGATGAAGGGGATCATCCCGCCCACAAACAGACAGGCCAGTACATCCGCGTGGTAAATATCAATACCGCTAATGCCGGATACACCTACGAAAGCGGCAAATAGTGCAAGAGCTGTAAGGGCTGCAGAGGCAATGGCAAAACCTTTACCGGTTGCAGCAGTAGTATTACCAACCGCATCGAGTACGTCGGTTTTTTCGCGAACTTCTTTGGGCAGTTCACTCATCTCGGCGATACCACCTGCGTTATCAGCAATCGGACCGAAAGCGTCAATTGCCAGCTGCATTGCAGTTGTGGCCATCATACCGGCGGCGGCAATCGCCACACCGTATAATCCGGCAAACCAGTAAGAGCCATAAATACCACCTGCCAATACGAGGATGGGAAGGAATGTAGATTCCATACCCACCGCGAGACCACCAATTACGTTGGTAGCATGACCGGTTGCAGACTGGCGAATGATACTCAATACCGGACGTTTACCCATTGCAGTATAATATTCGGTAATAATGCTCATCAGCGTTCCTACTACCAGGCCAACAACGATGGCGTAGAATACATCCATACGGGTGAATTCAAAACCACGGAGGCTCATGGTAGTTTCCGGTAAAATATATTGAACGAGGAAGAAAGAAGCGATAGCTGTAAGAATAATGGAACCCCAGTTACCCATGTTCAGTGCCTTCTGTACGGCATCGGTACTGATACCGGCGCTATCAGATATTCTGACAAACCAGGTACCAACAATGGAAAAAAGAATTCCTACACCGGCAATTAGCATCGGCAGCAGGATAGGAGAGAAACCGTTATATGCATCTGCTGCTATGGTTTCCTGTCCAAGGACCATGGTTGCCAATACGGTTGCAACGTACGAACCAAACAGATCGGCACCCATACCAGCCACATCTCCTACGTTATCACCAACGTTATCCGCAATGGTTGCCGGGTTACGGGGATCGTCTTCGGGAATGCCCGCTTCCACTTTACCTACGAGGTCAGCACCCACGTCAGCAGCCTTGGTATAAATACCACCACCTACACGGGCAAAAAGAGCGATGGATTCTGCACCCAGTGAAAACCCGGTCAATACTTCAATGGCTTTGGCAACCAGCATATCGTTTGCTGCTACTCCAGGAGCAAATGCCTGAACCAGCACAATGAAGAGTCCGCCAAGTCCCAGCACTGCCAAACCGGCAACACCGAGTCCCATTACAGAACCTCCGGTGAAAGATACGTTCAGCGCTTTTGATAAACTGGTTCTTGCCGCCTGTGCAGTACGCACATTGGATTTGGTAGCGATACGCATGCCAATGTATCCGGCAAGTGCACTGAATACGGCACCAACCACAAAAGCAAGCGCGATGGTCCAGTGTGAATGTTCATTTCGGCTGGCCATAAAACCTAAAAGAATGCCTACAATCACTACGAAGTAGCCAAGGATTTTCCATTCTGCCTTCAGAAAGGCCATGGCACCTTCAGCGATGTAATTACTGATTTCTTTCATGCGGTCGGAACCTGCATCCTGTTTGGATACCCAGGCAAATTTTACAAAGGTGTAAAGCAAGCCTATCACACCCATTGCCGGAACCAGGTAAAACAATTTGTCCATAATGAAGTACTTGTTAACAAAATTTTAGAGTGGGCAAAAATAGGGGAGAAAACGCAAAAAAGCGACCCCGAAGGCTTTCGGAGGCGCCTTTTATTTTCACCCGACCGGTGCCACCGGCCGGGTGAAGCCGGGTTATTGATTTTTAGTAGTGTCGGTGGCGGGCTTTTTCTTTTTCCTGAGTAGGTCATTCAGAATGCCTTTCGCTGCCTCCTCGGCCCTTTTGGGCGTACTCGTTTTTGCGGAATCGCCGGCTGCGGTGGAATCTTTCGCCCCCAGCAATTTTTTGGTAAGCTCTTTCTGAGCATCTTTCAATACCTCCGCTTTGATCGCCGCAAGGCTGTCTTTTGCCCGCTGTTTAGCAACATCAAGGGCGGAATCCGCTTTGGCTTTCTGTTCAGCGGCAATGTCCTTAACTTTAGACTCGAGTTCGCTGGCAAGACTGGTGCCCGCCTGTGAAAGGTTATAATTCAATTGCGGATTGGTCAGAGAACCGCCCATATTCACTTTTAGATTTACGGTTTCACCCGGATTAACTGCCAGCCCTTTTTTTGTCAGTTCTGCAGCCAGTCCGTTGATCAACTGGTTGGCTTCTGTTCCCAGTTTCGCACGTGGAACTTTCATATTGACCAGGTAATCCATGCTTTGGTCAAAGCCATGCATACCCCCAATCTCCATTTCGATGTCTTTGATCTTAACTGTAAATGGCTTGACCAGGACTTTCCCGTTTACGAATTCGAAATATTGTTTGATGTCTTTGACACTGATCTTTTCCAGTTCCGTAAGCTTCAGTTTGCTGGCCAGCATTTCCACGGGTTTGAATTTGGCAAGAAAACCTTCGATCAGCATCACAACCCCGTTCCCGGTAAGTGAACTCAGTTCGGGCATCATTTGCTCACCCAGCCGGCCATTGACTGTTAAACTAGAATTCAGTTTTCCAGAAATGAATTCTCCAATTGGCATCAGGTATTTTACGGTATTAAAGGCCTGAAAGGTTTTGGCTACATCCAGATTTTGCAGATTGTAAGAGAAACTGATGGCAGGTTTTAGTTTGTTATTCCGGGTGGAGTAGGAACCGTTGAGCCCGATTGTACCATCCAGTGCCTGCATACTCAGGTTCTGCAGCGTTACGGTTTCATTGGCGATATTCAACTGTCCCTTTACATTATTATAATTGACTTTGTCATAGACTACCTGGTCAACATTGGCATTCACACCGAAGCGGATATTGGATGGAACAGCAAACGGTTGGCTGCTGCCTGCGGTTGGTTCTTCTTCTGATGCGGTCCCCATCCATTTATTCCGATCTCACTTTATCAGCTGTAAGATTCAAACTTCCGGCAAGTGGTTCGTCCTTAATCGCATAACCAATAGCGTTCGTAATTTTTCCGTTTGCCGTAAAGTTGGTTTGCTGAAAACTGCCGGTTGCATTTTGGATAGCGATATCCTTCGGTGTAAACTCCAGTTTAGCTGATTTTAAAGCCAGTCCCTCCGGATAATCAGGTGTTTTAAAAACGATGTCCTGGAGGTTAACTACCCCGCTTGATTGAATAGCATCATATTGCTCTTTATCTATTTGTGATTTTTTTCCCTTGATGCGAACATCAGCATCCAGACGACCTGCCAGGCTGGTGCCGGGATCAAAGCTATAAAATTGCTTAACCCTGCCAAGATCAAACCCTCCTTTAAGTCCTGCATCAAAATTGGGATCAGAAGCAGGTTGTGTAAGAACCAGGTTAAAATCCAGTTTGTCTGCTCCAAATTCAGCGTGGCCAACCGGAATCCGAACAACAGTATGATCAGGTACCCCATCCGGGTTGCTCACTTCAATAGTAGCACTTGTGTTTTGTATGGGTTGAGGGAATTCTTTGGATGCATAGTAAATATTCGAAAGTTGAACCAACCCTTTTGCCAGGAATGGGCCAGGCTGTTGCTGCAATACAACGTTCAGGTTACCTTTTGCTTCGATATCGGCATTTACCTGGCCGCCAATTTTAGTGCCTTCCTCCAGTTTGATAAACTGTCCTACAGTTCCCAAATCCAATTTCCCTTTTGCGGCAGCATCCAGGTACTGAACAGTTTCCGGATTTTTATAAATAACCCGGAAGGAAAAGGGCTCTTTTCCAAACTGCAGGTTGGCCGTAGGGATTTCCAGAACCAGATTATCCGGTTGTCCATTTGTGTTAGAAGCTT
>JAGKTB010000431.1:0-4071 GCA_018993145.1 Flavihumibacter sp. | reverse complement strand
TCCATTCCTCCATCTTCCATTCTCCTCCTCATATCTCACGTTTCACATCTCACCTCTCCTTACCTTTGCACCATGATGCATAAAGAAGAACTCCTTCCGGAGGTAGTTATAAAGTTTGCAGGCGACAGTGGAGATGGCATGCAATTGACTGGTACCCAATTCACTAATAATACCGCCTTACTGGGTATAGACCTGGCCACCTTCCCCGATTTTCCAGCAGAAATCCGGGCCCCTCAGGGAACCATTCCAGGTGTAAGCGGTTACCAGCTCCGGTTTTCAAGTACCCCTGTTTATACGCCGGGTGATGAATGTGATGTGTTGGTAGCGATGAATGCAGCAGCATTGAAAACCAATCTCAAAGCCCTGAAAAAGGGTGGTAAAATCATTGTCAACACCGATGGCTTTGACGCCAAAAACCTGCGACTGGCCAACTATCCTGACGGTGTAAATCCCATTGAAGATGATAGCCTCGCCAATTATGAAGTCATCCGCATGGATATTACCAAGATGACCCGCGAGGCACTAAAAGAATTCCAGCTCGGTACCAAGGAAAAAGACCGTGCGAAAAACATGTTCGTCCTTGGCTTTTTGTACTGGATGTACAACCGGGATATGGATAGCAGTCTTCAATTTCTCAAGGATAAATTCGGCAAAAAACCAGACCTCCTCAACAGCAATATAAAAGCCCTTCAGGCAGGTTACAACTACGGGGATACTACGGAAACTTTCACCACCCGATATAAAGTGGAAAAAGCCAAAATTGAACCGGGGTCCTATCGCAATATCATGGGAAACCAGGCCCTGGCATACGGACTGATCGCTGCCTCTCAAAAGGCATCGCTGCCCATATTCCTGGGAACCTATCCCATTACACCAGCGTCTGATATACTGCATGAGCTTAGCCGTCACAAGAGTTTTGGCATCCGTACCTTCCAGGCAGAAGACGAGATTGCGGGCATCACTGCTGCCATCGGTGCATCTTATGGCGGCTCACTGGGGGTAACAACAACTTCTGGTCCAGGTATGGCACTGAAAACAGAAGCCATGGGACTCGCAGTTATGCTGGAAATTCCACTGGTAATAATAAATATCCAGCGTGGTGGCCCCTCCACCGGTCTGCCCACCAAAACAGAACAAAGCGATCTGCTCCAGGCTTATTATGGAAGAAACGGAGAATGCCCTATGCCGGTTATCTCTGCCTCCACGCCAAGTGATTGTTTCGCGGCGGTATATGAAGCAGTACGTATCTCGGTTCAACACATGACACCGGTTATTTTCCTAAGTGACGGATACATCGCCAATGGTGCAGAACCCTGGAAATTTCCTACCAGCGATCAACTGGCACCCATCGAAGTAAACTTCAAGAAAGAACTGGGTCATGGAGAAGAAAAATTCATGCCTTATCAGCGGGATGAAAAACTGGTTCGCCCCTGGGCTATTCCCGGCACACCAGGACTGGAACATCGGGTGGGTGGACTCGAAAAACAAAATATAACCGGCAATATCAGTTATGAACCGGAGAATCATCAATTGATGGTAAAAATCCGGCAGGAAAAAGTAGACAAGATCGCTGATTATATACCTGAGCAAAAACTCGATAGTGGCCCGGAAAAAGGAAAGATTCTGGTTCTCGGCTGGGGTTCAACATATGGTGCAATTAAAAGTGCGGTGCAGGAATTGCAGGCAGCCGGACAGGAAGTAAGCCATGCCCATCTCCGTTATATCCGTCCTTTTCCAAAAAACCTGGGAGATATTATCAAAAACTTTGAACAGGTTTTGATTCCGGAAATCAACAATGGTCAGCTTATTAAAATCATTCGTGATCAATACCTGGTGGATGCCAAAGGATACAATAAGATCATGGGGGTTCCGATTACCAAAACGGAACTTGTAAACAAGCTGAAAGACATGTTGGGAATGACCATTCCAGCTTAAGCGGTGCGTTCCCGTAACCGCTGCGCCAGCTTTTCCAGTTCGATACTGATTTTATTAATATACTCAAACTGATCGGCAATGGTTTTCAACTCCGAAAACCGTTGCCGGGTTTCAGTATCCATATCACCTTCGGCCAACTCTTTTAACCTGAGTTCCAACAATTGTTTAAGCTCTTCCCGGATTACAAAATTCTCTTCGGCACTCAGCAGTAGTTTCGGCGCAGGTTCCTGTTTTACCAGCTCAGAGGCTGTTTGAAGATGCTGCAGTGAGGCAGAAATAATGGGTTGAAATTTTTCCGAAGCATACCGCTCTGCCATTTTCCGATAGGAAGAAAGGGTTGCAATATGTGAAGCAAGCATGTGATTATTCACTACCATCTGATGAACCAGTTGTACCTTTTTCTGCTGCCGCTTTGGTTCATTCAGCATGCGTTGAAAAGCATCAGAGAGGTTGGCTAGCTTTACAAATGCTTCTTTCCTGCTGAGTTTATAAGCTTCATTACTTAGTGATACGCCAATAAATAACTTGCTTATACTTTCAAAATAACGTGCATTCGCTTCGATGGCTTCCTCCAGCAACTCCTGAATCTGCTCATGTTCCCATTTTGGAGGAATGGCAAAGGTTGCGATAAAGGCAATCATCGAGCCCGCAAATGTATCAATCAGGCGATCACGCAACACTTCAGAAAAATCACCGGGCTTCAGAAAATGAAAAGCGATCAATATATAGGCTGTCATTGCCACAACACTTACCAGGTATTTTACCCTTACCATGCTGTATGCGATTACCATTCCGATAATCATAACAGTTACCAATAACCGATCATCCCGTATAAGCCACAAAACTCCCACTCCAATCAAGGCGCCAAAAAAAGTTCCTGTTAAACGCTCAATATTCCTTTGTTTGGTTAAACTATAGGCCGGCTTAAGAATAACCAGGATAGTCAATAAAATCCAATACCCATGCCCGAATGGCAAAATGCGGCTTAGAAAATAACCTGCCAGTAAAGATATCGCTACTCTGACTGAATGACGGAAAATCGTTGAATGAATACTGAGATTGTTAGTCAGTAGTTTGATATTAAAATCAGAGGGCGAAACAAATTTGGTATAATCTACGGTTCGTGAAAATGCCGCACCGATTTTCTTGTCAAAACTGGTATAGCGATGAATGGTCAGAATTCTGCTCTGAATGTCTTTAATACTGTTGAGTATATGACGCAGGCTTACAAACCCCTCAATATTACTATCATCCATCGTAGCATTACGCACCTCTACAAATTTGGTCTCCAGCTTTTTCAACAAATCTTCCAGGTCTTCTCTGGCTTCGGAAACTCTTCCTTCCTGCAAAGCCAACCCGATTTTCTCCAGTTCATCAGATAAGAGACGTATTTGCGTTTGAAAAGCCGGTAACAATCCTGAATTATCCATCAGCTGATGCAAGAGCCGATAGTCCTGCTGGGATGTCATGATCCGTTCAAACAGATCAACACTGTCGAGGAAGATCATCATCAGGATCCGGCTTTTATGCGTTGACTCGCGAACAATATCACGCGTTTTAAACAGCATTTCACGAACCAGGCTTTGCTTATTATGCACCAGCACCTGCTGCTCAAGTACTTCCTTGTAATTTTTATCGTAATCAACCTGCGCATCGTAGAATCCGGCGCGGGTACGCAGGTAATCAGACATAGAAAGCAGGGAGTCACCAAGTGCCTGCTCAATAAGTTTATACGGACGCAGACGATATAATAATAAGCTAATCGTAAAATAGAAAAAACCGCCAGCAGCTACCAGTAGGGCATTCCTTACTACCTCCCAGCTCGTATAACGTTCATCAATACTTAGTATCATCACCAGCAAGCCTGCCACTCCAACTGCAGCCGCCCGCACGCCATACACACCAATAATGGAATAGGCAAACCCCATCAACACGATCAGCACAGCCAGCAACCAGGGATAAGGCATGCAGAAGCCCGTAATAAGCGTGGAAATAAAGATCAAAATAAGAGCCGCCATCATTCCGTTCACCCGGTGATGAATGGGCCCGGTATTATCCGCAATACTCACACAAAGAGCGCCCAGTCCGAGTGCCATTCCAACATCCAGATGTCCAAAATAACTGGCTGTCAGTATT
>JAGKTB010000430.1:0-3281 GCA_018993145.1 Flavihumibacter sp. | reverse complement strand
GCTGCGGCTCATAAGGATGAAATAAGGACACTCGAAAAACCAACCCACTTAAGCTAAAGGCCCGGATTATCCGGGCCTTTTTTGATTCAATGATGCAATTCAATTGGTTCATAACCGATTGATAATGCTTTCATTAGTAATTCCAGAGCGTAGGATGTACGTAGGCATACTGTAGGATGTATGAAAGAATAGGAATCTCGCTGCATCAGACAAATTGGATTCTATTCCCGGTATTCAGACTGAAATCCTTACTGGGACTGCATTGTATTGAATGTAAGAACACAAAAATGACCTTCATTCGAACCGTAAATCAGGCGATTTCAGGATCAACAATCAACTCAAAGGCAGGAAAAATTGAATCAATTTGGGGGATAATTGAATCAAAAGAACAAAAATTGCATCAGCCAAACTATTTGGCGATCTCAATTTTAACCCGTTGCCCTTTGATTTTCTGCTTTTCAATCAATGGCAGGGTGCGATTCATTTTGGATTTGCGGATGGCAACAAAGGAGAAGAAATCCTTCACCTCAATCAGCCCGATATCCTCTTTTTTCAATTCCCCCTGCTGGGTGAGGAATCCAACGATATCAATCTTGTTGATCTTGTTTTTCTTACCACCTGCTATATGAAGGGTTACCCATTGCGGCTTGTCGGGAACCTGGACCGTATTCGGAATATCAATCCAGCCGGAGGCGGTATCTATATAATCAGGGATATCTTCTGATGGACCCATCAATAAAATAGCAGTACCACTGGCTTCCATTCGGGCAGTTCGACCGTTCCGGTGAATAAAGGACTCTTCGCTTAGGGGTAGATGATAGTGAATGATATACCGGATGTGCGGAATATCAAGTCCGCGTGCCGCCAGGTCAGTTGTCACCAGTATATTGGAAGTGCCATTGCGAAACTTACACAGCGCGGCATCGCGATCCGGTTGCTCCAGTGCTCCATGATAAAACACATTCACCAGGCCTTTGTCTTTCAGGTATTCACTGGTGCGTTGCACCGCGTCCCGGTGGTTTAAGAATACAATGGTGGATCGGTTGCCCAAATGACAGATGAGCCGGAAGAGGGAATCCAGTTTATCTGCTTCCGTAGCCCGTGCCAGTTTGATTTCCAGCGCACCCGAGCTCTCCCCTGTCAGGAAATTCAGCGTGGTGGCTTGCTGCATCTTCAGGAATCGGGGCAACTCCATCGCCTCGGTGGCGGATACCAGGATGCGTTTCTTCAAAGAAGGCAGACTGCCCACCACGAAGGACATCTCTTCTTCAAAACCAAACTCAACGGATTTATCAAATTCATCTAGCACCAGGGTGTGGATGGTTTCAGTTTTAATGTTCTCGCGACGGATATGATCCCCCAGTCGGCCTGGTGTGCCAACAATAATGGCTGGGGCTTCCAGCAGGTTGTTTTCTTCAATTTCTCTTTTATGTCCGCCATAACAAGCTGTCACTTTGAGTCCCGTCCCCATTTTTTTAGCCACGTCTTCAATTTGTAAAGCCAGTTCGCGAGAAGGTGCGATGATCAGGGCCTGGGTTCCTTTTTTATCCGGATCAATCTGGTCGAGTACGGGTAAGAGATAAGCCAGGGTTTTGCCTGATCCGGTGGCAGAAAGCAGGATGATGTTATCGTGCTCGTGGTTAGCCGCCAGCGAGGCTTCCTGCATGGGATTGAGTGATTTGATCTTGAATGCTGCCAGAATCGTTTCCAGCGAATAAAAAGGAGTAGACATGGCGCAAAGCTAGTTTAGTTTGGGGGAAGAGGCTAAATTGCCTCAAATAATCAGGCAGAACCGAATGAAAGCGGCTACGGTACACGAGATCAAGGAAGCCTTGCAGGCACTTCCGCCCGGCAAACTGGTGGATATCACCCTGCGACTCGCAAAATTCAAAAAAGAGAACAAGGAGTTATTGTCCTACCTGTTATTTGAGTCGGAGGAGACAGATCGGTACGTGGGGGAACTCAAACTGGAAATGGAGGCAGAGTTCGCCACCATGAATATTTCCCATGTCTATTTTGCCAAAAAGACCCTGCGCAAGATTCTCCGGAATGTGAACAAGCAAGCCCGTTATATTGGAAACAAAGAATCCGAAACCGCGCTCCTGCTGCATTATCTGCGACTGCTGAAAGACTCCGGATTGCCGGTACAAAAAACGCCGGTGCTGATGAATCTCTATCTCACCCAGCTTAAAAAAACCAAAAAGCTGATTGAATCCCTGCACGAGGATCTGCAATACGAATACCTGCGCCTCTGGAAGAAACTGGCTGCCTGATGCCCCCGGTTGCGTACTTTTAGGGCATGAAAGACTTCAAGAAATATTTCATGATACCGGTTGATCCGGAGCAGCTCTATCGGACACTCACCAATCCAGCTACCGTACAATTGTGGGCAGGTGCAGATGCGGTGATGTCAGAAGAGCAGGATTCCGAATTTTCCTTGTGGGAAGAAAGTATTGTTGGTAAGAACCTGGAATTCGAACCCGGTAAAAAGATTGTGCAGGAATGGTATTTCGGGGAAGATGCAGAAGCCCCTTCCATTGTCACCATTAAATTACACGAACACAAACAGGGCACTTCCATGGAAGTACGCCAGACCAATATTCCGGATGATGTGTATGAGGAAATCACCGAAGGCTGGGAAGAAGTGTATATCGCTTCCCTGCTTGATTTTTATTCAGAAGGATAAGCACTGCTAACGGTGATCTGCATAGGTTTTTGCAGGTGCCATAGCTTCCAGTTCCTCCAGTGCCGCAGCAGGCACTTGTTGGTTTATAGCCTGTAGCGCCTGTTCTAACTGTTCCATGGTGCGAATCCCAATCACTGCAGCCCCAATAGCTGGTTTGGATAAGGCATAGTGGATAGCTACTGCTTCTGATGGCACTTCATAGCGTTTAGTGATTTCCGTTAGTTGTAACCGGATCCTGTTTACTTCATTGGCGGTATGACCGAGATAATCTTTCCCAGCTTTATTGATCAGCATGCCGCTGGCCAGTGTTCCTCTTGCCAATACGGTAATCTTATTGGCAGCAAGTAGAGGCAGACAACTTTCTTCCGGCCTCCGGTCCAGTACACTGTATTGCATCATTACACTGCTGATCTGGCTCTTTTCAACATATTGCCGGATCACATTCGGGCGGATAGAGGAGATGCCATAATACCGGATCTTTCCTGCCGCTTTCAGGGTTTCAAATGCTTCAATTGTTTCCTCTATGGGGTCTTCAATCGTTCCGCCATGTAACTGGTAGAGATCAATGCGATCTGTGTTTAATCGCTTTAAAGAA
>JAGKTB010000429.1:0-3621 GCA_018993145.1 Flavihumibacter sp. | reverse complement strand
CTGTATAACCCAAGGCGCCTGCCAATAAAAAGGGACTGTCCAATTGCTCATTTTGATAATTGACATTGGCACCCAATTTCAACAGCTCGGTTGCTTTCTCTATATTCCTGTCACGTACTGCCTGTAATAAGGACTTGTTGATTTTATCCATTTGATCAAATGATGAATTGGTGGTTGATAAAAAGAAAGAAATACAAAAAATGAATAGCGATTTCATGTGGCTGTATTAATTGAATACTTTATTCCCTTTATGAAACAGTGCTTTTACGGCACTTACCCTTGCCACCGCTTCTGCAGAGCAACTCGCATCTACTAAAACAAAGCTTGCTTCCAATCCGGCTTTGGGCCATTGCTGCTCGCCTTTTCGATTGAGGGGAGTTATTCCTGCTGTTGCCAAACTTAACGATTGGGAAAGCTCCAGCTCGGTTACCATTCCATATAATTGCGCTGCCAGATTTGCTTTTTGCAATACACTGCCGGTGCCAAAACTATTCCAGTGATCAACGATGCTATCATTTCCGGTTACTACCTGAACGCCGTGTTTTAATAAGGTGGGGATGGGCATCTGCGAACGCCCCATGGGTATGCTGGAGGCGATTCCAATTCCCGCTGCCGCCAGCTTTTCGGCTATTGCTTCCTGTTGGCTGCTTTCCAGCGATGCCAACACAAAAGCATGACTTAACCAGGTCCGGTTTTTCAATTCAGGATTTTCATTCACCCGATCAATCAGGTAATTCACCACCTGTAAGCCATCTGCACCACCCTCATGCAAATGAATATCGATTCCCTTCTTATAATCCAATGCCAGTTGCACAGTAAAATCCATGGTGCGATTGATATTTCCATCAATGGATGCAGGATCCAATCCACCTATAAAATCGATTCCAGCCTGTGCCGCTTCTTTCATCAGCGAAGTGGAATCACGGTAATAGAGTCCATGTTGTGGAAATGCTACCAGCTCTGCACCAAATCCCAGTTTCTTATTTACCAATGCCTGTTGCAAATTCCGAAGTGATTGCAATTGTGAGGTTGGTTCAATGTTGACATGACTTCTTGCAAAGGCCGTACCTTTTGATTGCAACAATTCAATCATCTTTTCAGCCTTATAGGTAGAGGTCTTTAGCATTTCTGGAAGTATTTTTTCTTCCATCGCAATCATATCCTTTACCGTCCGGTTTTTAATCACTCTTGGCTGCCAGGGACCTCCATAAAAAGTTTTATCCAGGTGAATATGCATATCCTTAAAAGCAGGAAGCATCAACAAACCTTTTGCATCAAGCGATTTTGATCCAACATGGTTTTTAGTGATACGTTTAATTTTACCCTGTTCAATTTCTACAGAGAATAAATCAGTGCTGGTTCCGGTCACAGCTCCTTGCTCAAGGATGTAACCAGTTTCCAAACGAACATTCTTCAACACGAAATTTGATGATACTTCGTCAATCAGTTCATTACTACTTAAACCCGGCAACTGCTCCGCACCGGGAATGGCTAAACCAGCGATCAGTCCGGATGCATTTTTTATAAATGTTTTTCTGCTAACCTGTTGCATGCCCATATCAGAATTTGATACAAAACTAACATAGAAGCACCCTTTTAATATTGCAGGCTTTCGAACAAAACTTGTAATTTTTATTACTTTTTCCGGAAAGCTGCCGGGCTTAGCCCAGCTTTTAACTTGAATACATTGGAGAAATAAGCAGGGTCATCAAAACCCAGCGCATAGGCAATTTCCTTAATGGACTGCTCACTAATCAACAACCGCCTTTTTGCTTCCATTATTATTCTGTTTTGCAGCAGCTCCTTGGCGTTTTTAGTTAAGTTGCGCTTGCAGACAATATTTAGATAATTGGCGGTAACATGTAATTTCCTTGCATAGAATTCAACTGATTTTTCCTGCAAATAGTACCGTTCAATCAGTTTCAGGTATTCTGAAACAAGCACTCTATTGGTTGTCGAAAGGGTCTTCCACTCGCTGTTTTCCAAGAGCCTGAAGATTAGTTGAAGGAGTATAATGGATCTTGCTTGTATAACTTTCCAGCTCAATGCAGGTTGCGACAGTTCATTCCCTAATTGTAGGAATTCATACTGTAAACTAGTAAACTCCTTTTGTGGTATGGTAAGAACAGGTTTTTCCTGGAACAAATACCAGCCAATCTCTATTGATTGTTGAATGGATGAAAAAGTTTCCTTGCTGATCATCAATTGAAAAACACGGGTAGTTTTATCAAATTTCCAATCATGCACCTGACCGGGATACAAAACATGCAACTGGTTTTTTCCGATTTTATACTTCATCCCGTCTATGCGATGATACCCTTTTCCAGTTTCAAATAACAACAAGATATAGAAATCATGTTTATGGGGACTATCAATACTTCTTTCCCCGAGAATTTCGTGATACTGAAGTTCCCGGCTAAGAGAATGCTCTTCAGGGAATGCATCCAATCCAATAATGGGTATATTATCCATGCCTGATAACACAAAATAAACCTATACTTCTTATTTTGAGGTTAATTGTAAAATTATGCTGGATATTGTAATCGATTCAAGACAGGCTGCGATCAGCGAGCATATCAGGGTAAAACGCATTTTGCCCTTTCGCCAGCGAAGAATGGTAGGACCCTTTATCTTCATGGATCATGCAGGTCCGGTTACCTCGGCGCCCTCTCCTATTTCCAAAATGGATGTGTTGCCACATCCCCATATCGGTTTGTCTACAGTGAGTTATTTGCTAGGTGGGAAGGTGACCCATCGCGACAGTCTGGGTGTTGAACAAGTGATCATTCCGGGTGAAGTCAACTGGATGACTGCTGGCAGGGGCATCGCCCATTCGGAACGCTTTGAGGACCCCGCCGTTTTACAACAAGGCCAGTTAGAACTAATCCAAACCTGGGTGGCTTTGCCCGAAAAAGAGGAAGAAGCAGACCCAGCTTTTGAAAATTTCAAACCGGCGCAACTCCCGGTATTTACAGATACCGGAATATGGATGCGACTGATCGCGGGAAATGCCTATGGATTACGCAATGAGGTGAAAACCTTATCGCCGCTCTTTTACCTGCATGTAGTGCTGGAAGCCGGAACCCGATTTGCCCTGCCACAGGAACACAGTGAACGGGGTGTGTATGTAGTTCGTGGTGCACTGGAAACAGGCGGGCAGTTCTATCGTGATGGACAGCTATTGGTGTTTACCAAAAAAACAGATCCGGTACTATTGGCAAAAGAGCACTGCACCCTGATGTTGCTGGGCGGAGAACCCTTGGGTGATCGGTTTATCTGGTGGAATTTTGTATCCTCCCGCAAAGAGCGGATTGAACAAGCAAAAGAAGACTGGAAACAGGGCCGAATCATCCTGCCACCCAACGACAACCATGAATTTATTCCATTGCCAGAAGACAAATCAAAACCTGCGGGCGGTCCCAGTCCGGAGCTTCTTTCCTGATAGGTATCAAAAATTAACTGTCTTCTTACAGTAAATTTTCCGAATTCGTAAACCGCAGCGATGGTGCCCATGGTAACTTTGCGCCATGAAAAAAACCGTTCTCTTCTGCATTTTGCTGGCTCCCTTTTGGACGCTGGCTCAAAATAATACCCTGTTACGCGCCGATTTCTGGAAAAACA
>JAGKTB010000059.1:0-4104 GCA_018993145.1 Flavihumibacter sp. | reverse complement strand
TGCGACCTGCCACCCCAGGAGAAAGATTACCAGTTCACAGAGACGGTACCGGCGAGAGCATGGGTATTGCGATCAACATCCATAAAGGTGGTTTCAAAACCACCAGCTCAGAAGGGTGTCAAACGATATATCCGACTCAATGGGATCAATTCATCAAAAAAGTATATGAATTGATGGATGACCATAAACAGACTACAATTCCATATGTACTGGTGGAAGAGTAGCTTTTTCATGTGCAGTTAGTTTTGGTTCCCCTGGCGTATCTACGCCGGGGTTTCATTTGAGGAATACAAGCAATAAAACTCAAATGAATTATGAAATCAATGATGAAGCCGCCCCTGACTTACTATGGCGGCAAACAAAAATTAGTAAGTACTCTATTGCCTCTGATCCCAAAGCACACCCTCTATGCTGAGCCATACAGTGGGGGAGCAGCTCTCTTCTTTGCAAAGGAGCCGTCTGATTCCGAGGTGCTAAATGATACCAATAAGGAGCTTATCAATTTTTATAAGGTCCTGCAGCAGGATTTTGTGAACCTGGAGAAGCATATTCGGATCTCGCTTCACTCCAGGACGCTCCATAAGGATGCCGGCACTATTTACAACAATCCTCACCTCTTCAATGACATCAAGAGAGCCTGGGCGGTATGGGTATTGGCCGCTCAATCTTTCAGTAGTATGCTGGACGGCACCTGGGGATTCGACAAGCAATCAAACACAACCAGCAAGAAGATCCACAATAAGCGAGAATCCTTTACTGAGGAATATGCCATCCGACTCCAAAACGTCCAGCTGGAATGTGCTGATGCGTTATATGTGATTCAGAGCCGGGATACTACAGAGAGCTTTTTTTATTGTGACCCGCCGTATTTCAATTCGGACTGTGGCCACTACCGGGGTTATACTGAGGATGATTTTCGGAAATTGCTGGAGCTGCTATCCAGGATCAAAGGGAAGTTTGTTTTGTCCTCTTACCCATCGGGGATACTGTCCAGGTATATCCAGGAATATGGGTGGGCATACCGGCAGATCGAGCAGGGAGTAACAGTGAATAAGGGCTATGGGAAAAAGACAAAGATCGAGGTCATTACGGCCAACTTTGAGATTTAAAAAGGGCCCGGACTGTGGATGTTGACGCCAATCGAACACTCACACCAATGCAAAGAGCACCAGTTGTCCGGGCTTTATTTTGAGAAATACAAGCCGGGCAAACTGGTGATATTGTGTTCGATTGGCAGGGCAAATGTAGGGGTATTAGCAATATTTTGAGTCATACCTTTACAAGCATGCCTTGGTACAAAATATCTTACACTTCCTCCAACGGCCGGTTGGTTTCCGGCTTTAAAGAATTCCACATCCGGAACGTAGATGATGCCTTCGTGCACTTCCAGGAAAAGGCCAAGGCGGCAGATCCAGATCATACTGGGTTTAATTGTGTGATGGTTTCAACGAAATCGGAAGAATGGCTGGAATGGAACCGGACCCGATATAAAACCCGATATGGACCAGCTGAGAACCGGCCTGGACCAGGTAAGTATCGGAAGCCCAAAGAATAAATATGTCCAAATATTTGGACGTGTTGAACTTTTCTGTATCTTTGTTATATCATAAATCAAAACGGTGATCCTGAACACCGCCCCAAAAAAAGCAGATGAAATAACATGACTACAGTATCAGTTAACAACAACACACTGGAACTTCACTTTGCTGACTTTATCACTGCAGGTTACGGACACAAGAAAGTAACTGTTGAATTGTTTTTCAATGGTGACTACAAAAAATTCAGTGCAACCACTACCAGGGTTGATCTCACAGACGATGCCAGTGAATTGGAAGGAGATGAACGTTTTGCAGCAATTTACGATATCATTTCTGGGCAAATCGAGCATGAAGTAATTGAATGGATGGAGAACAATTAATTCACCGGGGCTTTGGCCCCTTTAACTTCTACACCATGAAATATTTTCACATCATTCATGTTGAGTTGGGTTGGGGAGATAAAGTAGTCCTGACCTCTAAGCTCGACCTTACACCGGAATCAGTAACAATCCCGCTCCATGGGAATCAACCAAGCAAGGTTGCATCCGCCTTCCTGAAGACCAAAGGATTCAATATAATTGGGTATGCTGCTGGCTATGAGGGCATGATCATTTCCGACACAATAAAACCGCTTAAATAAACCAGGCCGGGAAACCGGCCTTTAAATTTTATGTATGAAAATAGACTATATCTTAATGGATGATAACGGATCCAACATGATGGAAGATATGCCCATTCTTTTACCGATCGGTTCATTTTTTGATCACGACTTTGGTACCTATCGGGTCGAATCTTATGATAAAATCGAGGATGGCAGCAAAGTAGTTATGTGCGAACGTCAATCTGTAGTTGCATTAAACTTTATTGAAAATTTCTGATGGATAAATTTCTCCTTGCCGAAAACCCGATGAGCGATTCGGATGAAATCTACATCGTTCATGCCCTGCCACCGTTCGCCCTCATTGCGGCCATTGTCGGGGCATTCACCTATCCGGATGCGGATCAGCGAATCTTTCAATCCTTCGCCTTCCGGAATATGGATGGGGTAGTAGAAGATCACACCCTGATAATTGTTTACACGGAAGCCAGCCATGACCAGGCTGAGAAACTGCTATCCAAGGCCTGGAGATGGTACAGGTCATACATGGAATGGGAAGACAAAAACATAATCGATGAATAATGATGAACTAGTTGCATACATTAGAGATGCCAATATTTACAACGTTCGGCAGATAGAAATTGCAGCCGGATTATCTGCCGGCACACTTGCCAAGGCAATAAAAGGGGATAGAAAGTTGTCAGAATCCGCAATTATGAAAATTCTTTTTGTCTTTGAAAAGTGTGGGATTAAGCCTGTTTAAGATTCCTATTGGTTACCTATTTTACAGATTAAAACATCAATAGGCTGATTATCAGGCATATAAAATAATGTATTTAAGTCCCAGCGGGATCACTGGAAACCCCCTCAATATTGAGGGGTTTTTTTATGCCTGTTTTTGAAGGTTTTGCGGCTCGCTGTTGATCTTAGGGAAATAAACACTTCAAGAAAAAGAAAAAGTGAGCATTACTCCCTTTGTTTATTTCCAGTGAATATCCTCAACGAAGTTTTAGCAGATTTTTCTTTTTTAATGATTCTGGCAGTTCGTTTGTATTCACGTTTTTTTTCAATGAAGATTTTTCTGAAATACCCATTGATGCAATTCTTCACCCCTCACACCTAATGGCTGTTCTAAACTTTGATTGGGGCCTGCTCCAAATCCATCTAATGAAATGGAAAATGCAGCTACTTTGATTTTGCTCTTAATAGAACTAACCGAATTTTGTTGGTTAACAGAAATAATACAGCCTACGACCAACACAAACTGTTGGCCATAGGCTGTAAACCTTCTTTTATCTCGTTTTAACAAGCTTTATCTGCTTTCGGTTTTTTCCCTGTATCAGCTCCGCTATATACATGCCGGGTGAATAATTTTCTCCGAAGCGGAAAGTAGTAGTAGATGGCATTCGCTCCATTCGTTCAATAACTCGACCGTTCATGTCCATCACATTCAGATAGATTTTTTCTTTCGCTTTGCTTTCCACCAACACTGTAAAAGCACCTGCAGATGGATTCGGCATCGCTTTCAGATTCAATGCCGAAGAACCTTCTGTCAATTCTGAACTTGTTCTGCCTGGGAAACTGGTCATTGTTTTTGAAGCGCTGAGCGTGCATTTCAAATTATTGAATGTATCAAATGTAGTAGCCAACTGCAACATCGAATTTCTGTTTCCACTTGCGAGTGCCGTATTGGTGCTGGAAATAATTTGCTGCGAACTCCTTGGATAGTCCACATCCGGATGTGCCGCATTAAGTAGAGCAGCAACTGCTGCCCGGAGCAATATTTTCGCAGCTCCTACTGTTCCTGATCCACCCGTACTTTCCAATGCCTGTTGTAAGGTAATATTATCAAGTCCGTATGGATCCGGTACATTGAATACAGCTTCCACAGTTTGCGTGCGTGTATAACCGGTAGTTGGCCATGCCCCTTTATTATTCTTCCAATAACCCGTACCGCAACCTTCCGTG
>JAGKTB010000058.1:0-3117 GCA_018993145.1 Flavihumibacter sp. | reverse complement strand
TTTACTGCCTGTGCCAGGTCTTTTTTCGATTTGGGTAGTTTAATCAATTTTCCGGCAGCTGCATCAAAGAGATACCATTCCTCCTGCTGCACAAATTTCTTTTCATATACGGCGATGGTGACCATCTCCTGGTACACCACTTTTTCCAGCAACTGGAGCAGCTGAAACTTCGGACCGTCTTCTTCCACCCGGTAGTAAAAGGTTTTATCCTGGTTGCCAACAGGCGGATATTCATTTCTGAATATCATGGTTTTGGGCTTGCCATTGAGCTCAGCTTCATACCGGATTTCGCGTACAGGGTCCCTGAAATGAAAGAAACCATCCCCTTCGCGGAAAGTGGGTTTGTTGCTGTACAAATCAAAATTGAGCATGCCGACTTTAGCTGATATCCCATTGCTGTACACCACCGAGCCATCATACCAGTTTTCACCTACATAGGGCGAGCCCTGGATTTCTTTGGCGCTCATGATCATGCCCCGACCATCGCGATCGGTTGCCAGCACCGCCTGTACGCCTACTATTTTCACCTGGCCTGCCAGGCTTGCGGAGAAGAGCAGGCATAAAAAAAGGAACCATGAATTTTTCATGATTCCAATATAGTTTTTTTTGATTGATCCTTCTTGTCAGGCTCTCTTTTTCTTGGCAGGCAGGTATTCCTGCAAATGCTTGACGAGTGCGGAATGCGTAGGCTTGCCTTCATAGCGCTCATCGTTGATAAAGATGGCAGGCACATCCCGCACGCCTTTGTCAACGCCTTCTAATAAATCAGCTCTTACTGTCCAGCCATACACTGAATCCACCAGTTTGGGGATCAGGTTTTTGTCCATTACGCCGGCTTCCCTGGCATATTCTTTCAGGCTGATCGGTCCCAGTCTTCTGCGATGAGCAAACAACAGGTGATGCATCTCCCAGAATTTGCCTTCCTGTACGGCTGCTACAGCTGCCTCGGCGGCTTTATGAGAATGCTGGTGCACCCTGGTTAAAGGAAAGTGGCGGTATTGAAACCGGATCTGCTCAGGATACTGTTTCAATAACAAATCGATTGCTTCCTGGGCTTTGGCACAGGCTTCACTTTCATAATCGCCGTACATGATGACGCGCACGGGGGCCTTTTCATTACCTATCCAGATGGTCCGGGGTTCGATAATTTCTATCTTGTTCTGTATTGACATATTGCTCCTTTTTTTAATGGAGCAGTTAGTTGGTATATGTATAAGACAATCTTACTTGTCAAATAGTTGTTTCTTGTTGGCGCGAATCATCTGGCCATAATCCCACTGCTTCACCAAAGCATCCACCGCCTGGGCGATTCGTTTGGCCCGGGTGGTCTCTGTTTTGGCATCCGATATCCATTTGCTGAAATAGCGCTGGTGTCCCGGAGTTAATGAGTTAAACCATTGATAAGCAGCTGGTTCATCTTCCAAACAGGCGAGCAGATCGGGGTCCAATTCAGGATCTGCGGGGTCCCATTCCAGGTTCAGGTGGACCCTTGCCCCTTTTTGCTTTCCCAGTTTTTTGCGAATATCGGCTTTTAAAGGGAGAATAAATGCACCTTCCCCCATGGGGATCAATGCCTGCCCGGTTATGGCCAGCTCATCCAGCTTGCCCTTTACCCGGAAAGATACCCTGCAACCCGGGTTGAGCTTTTCTGCCATCTCTTTTGAGATAGGCAGGTACGACCAGCCGGTTTTTTCTCCCTGCTGCCCGAACTTCTCAATTGTAAGGGTTGCTTTGATCATGTTGTGTATCTAAAGAGCAGGTAATCCCTCCACTTCTACTTTCTCTACCGGGTCCAGTGCCTGCCGGAAATCTTTTGGAATCGTATACGTTTCCATCAGCTCCGAATCCAGCTGGTAATGGGTCAATTCCTTCAGTCGCTTCAGATTCAAATCAGGCTGCATCCATTCCAGGGCCAGCTCATCCGGCAGGATCAGGGGCATGCGTTGCTTCTTGTTATGCACCCTGCTCATCAGGTCATTCGCTGCGGTAGTTACAATCGCAAATGACACTATATGCTCTCCTGTTTCTCTGTCTGTCCAGTCTTGCCAGATGCCCCCCATATAAAAAACCGGTTGGTCCGGCAGGTATACAAAATAAGGCACTGCGGTTTCTTTTTTCGCACCTTCCAGCCTTACATGTCGCCATTCATAAAACCCTGAAGAGGGCACCAGGCAGCGACGTTTCATCGCCGCCTGCTTATACAGGTTGGAGGCCAGCATTTTTTCCCCGATCGCATTGAGGGTAGTATATTTCTGGCGCGCCGTATCTACTTCTTTCCAGCTCTTCACCCAGGGCGCCAAAAATTCCCAATGTGCCTGCACGATTTCCAGTCCGCCTGTTTCAGCTGCCCTTACAATCGGCCAGCTTCCATATTCGAACCCACTCTGCATGGCATAGGTTAAGGCCGACTGATCCGGCAAGCTCAGGGTCATATCACCTATGGTGAACACCCGGCTTTCCGGAACAATCAGCCTGTTGTAATAACACATACCGGAATTTACTTATTCATTTCGAAATACCACTACTCCATCAAATACATCTACCAGTACGGTTTTATTTTTCTCAATATCTCCCATCAGGATGCGTTTGCTCAACTGGTTCACAATTTCCTTCTGGATCAAACGCTTCAGCGGCCTTGCACCAAATACTGGATCAAATCCATGCTCGGCCAGGTAATCAATTGCATATTCACTGAACTTGAGTTCTATGCCATTTTTAGCAATGAGCTGGCGCAGGTTCTCCAGTTGAATTTTGATGATGTTCCGGATATCATTTCGCATCAGCGGCTGGAACATGATGATTTCATCTACCCGGTTCAAAAACTCCGGACGAATGGTCTGCTTCAGCAATTCCATTACTTCCAGTCGCGTACGGTCTACTATCTCTTCTTTATTGTCTTCATCTACGCTTTCAAAATTGTTCTGAATAATATGACTACCAATATTGCTGGTCATAATGATGATGGTATTCTTGAAATCCACTACCCTGCCCTTGTTATCGGTAAGGCGACCATCATCCAATACCTGCAGCATCACGTTCCAAACATCCGGATGCGCTTTTTCAATTTCATCCAACAATACTACACTATAGGGTTTGCGTCTAACCGCTTCCGTTAGT
>JAGKTB010000057.1:0-4796 GCA_018993145.1 Flavihumibacter sp. | reverse complement strand
CTTAAAAAAACTACAGCAGAATAATTACGCAGACTGTGTTCATTAAAATAAATTGCGTCTCTTGTGGTATCCACATCAAAACCATTTTCTGCACCCAATTTTTGAATGGCAGCCATTCCATCAGGAATGGAATTGTGATAAAATCCGGCTGTTTTACTAAAAACAAGAATTTTCGGTTTACCGGGACGGGAATTACAAGAGGGAAGAAAAATCAGACCTGATACTACCAAAACCAGGATTCCGGCGAAGAATCGTTGCATGCTATTGAATTAAATTTGTTAAAGCTACCGAATTGCTACAGTATTTATTTATACTTTCTAATTTAATAAATCTATTTTTTTAACTTGTTTGCTATACTATGACATCTGATAATATTTACAGATATATCCAGATTGATGATCGTTCTGTAACACCCAAATACCAGCAACTTATTAGTTCCCTGCTTAAAGCGGTAGAATCAGGAGGCATTACAACCGACTATCCCCTACCTTCCATTAATGAATTAAGCTATGAGCTGGATATTTCCCGCGATACCGCTGAAAAAGCCTACCGGCATCTGAAGCAAATGGGCGTTATCGGCTCCGTACCCGGAAAAGGTTACTTCATAATCAAAACGGATATTTCCCAAACCATCCAGGTTTTCCTCTTATTCAACAAACTCAGCGCACATAAAAAAATCATCTACGATTCAATGGTATCAATGCTGGGTGAAAAAGCAGCAATTGATTTTTATATCTACAACAATGATTACGGTCTGTTCAAACAACTCCTGCGCAATCTCAAAACAGATTATACGCATTGTGTGATCATACCTCATTTCCTGGAAGGCGGCGAATTGGCTTACCAGGAAATCAATGCGATAGAAAATGCTCAACTTATCCTTCTCGACAAAAAGATCCAGGGTATTAACCGTCCTTTCGGCGCAGTGTATGAAAATTTTGAACGCGATATTTTTTCCGCCCTCGTGGAAGCACTGCCTGCTCTCCAGCGTTATGATACCATTAAAATTATTTTTCCTTCCTACACGTATTTCCCAGATGAAATACTAAAAGGCTTTCTTCATTTCTGCAGGGAATATGCCTTCCAGTATAAAGTGGTCGCCAACATCAAAGAGGAGACCATTTCAAAAGGAGAGGTTTATATCAACCTGATGGAAGAAGACCTCGTGGTATTATTGGATAAGATTCAACAGATGCAATGGCAACCTGGACAGGATGTAGGTATCATCTCCTACAATGAAACACCACTTAAACGTTTTATTCTGAACGGCATTACAACTATCTCTACTGATTTCAAAGCAATGGGCGAAGCAACTGCCAGAATGATTATCGACAATCAACTGAGTGAAGTTGAAGTACCCTTTAAACTCACCCTGCGTCCATCGCTCTGATTATTTTTTCTTCATTGCTTCGGCAATGCCTTTTTCTACCAGGGGTTCCATGATTTTGTATCCTGCTTCCGTAGGATGAATGCCGTCGTTTGCCAAATTCGCTGGCAATCCCTTGCGTTCATCCGCCATCGCACCAAAATAATCTACGTATACCAGTCCCTGCTTTTTGGCATACTCTTTCAACAGTGCATTCAATGCAACTACTTTTCCCGCAGGCTCCTTACCAGGGCTCCAGGGGAAATCATAGGCCGGCAGCACTGAACAAAGAACCACTTTGATATTATTTGCTTTCGCTATCTCTGCCATGGAAACAATATTATCAAAGGTCTGCTCAATTGTCATAGGCCCGGTATTACCCGCAATATCATTTATCCCTGCCAGGATCACTACTACTTTTGGTTTTAGGTTGACAACATCCGGTTTGAAACGCAGCAGCATCTGGGGAGTAGTTTGTCCGCTTATACCACGGTTGATGTAAGGACGACCTGAAAAGAAACCGGGGCGACTGTTTTTCCATCCTTCCGTAATGGAATTTCCCATGAACACCACCCTTTGCTCACCAGCTTTAGGTGCACCGATTGCTTCATTGTCTTTCGCAAACCTGCGGAAATTAGCCCAATCATTTTTATTTAAAAGCTCCTGTTCCATACTACCTTTTTTCCATCCCTTATAATCGGTATTCGCTTTCCATCCGGTTGGATTTACAGGCCATAGCCAGCCATGTTCTCCCATCCAGTCGGCCACCCTTTCCATCCATGTATCGGTATGCAGGTTCTGTTTGCGCATGCCGAATCCATGTCCGCCAGTTTCATACATGTGCAATTCCACCGGTTGTTTTGCTGCCAGCCATTTGTTGTAGATATCAACGCTATGCGGAGCCAGTCCCAAATTGTCATTCGAAGCTGCAATTACAAATGCCGGCATTGGAACAGATGGTACAGTTGTTTTACCTGGTAATCTTCCTGTATACGCATAAACCGGAACAATAAAGTCCGGGCGGTTTTTTTCTTCTGCATTATACGCAACCGACATTGTTACATTACCTCCTGCAGAGAAGCCCATAAAACCAATCCGGTTTTTTGCAATGTTGAACTCATCGGCATGCGCTCGAACATATTCCACTGCTTTTAGTCCGTCTTCCATGGTCATTGGCAGCACAGTTGCATAATCGTATTTCTCGGCGCCGTTCCCTGAAATAGCTTTCCCCATTTCAATGGTTGGTTCATCCGTAAGACTTTTAACCAATCTATACTTCAATACAAAGGCAGTAACTCCTTTTGTATTTAACCATTTGGCAACATCAATCCCTTCACTGTTAATCGAGAGTGCGTGAAAGCCCCCCCCAGGAGCTATAATCACCGCCGTATTGGTGTTATTTCCCGCGGGTGCCGGATAAACCGTGATACTGGGTTCGGTAACATTATAAACCACCGGAGTCTGCCAGGAACTATTCTCCAGGTATTTCTCTGTCCAGTTCCAATTTTCAGAACCGGGTCCTTTACCATTGTATAACTTAATTACCTGCTGCGCATAACCTATACTGTTAGTACATCCAATTATCAACAGCAAAACAATCAATCTGTTGCATAGTTGTCGGGGATTTTGTCTCCTAAATATACTTCAAGTTTGATGGTCAGTTGGAATTCAATTTCTGCATTCGAACCGATACCTGCCGGATCCGATCCGCACCGGTATGGTGCCCTCAACAGCTCCCAATGGTTCAAGATCTGTCCGGCCCAATAAAGGCTTTCCGGATTCCGAAATATCTGCTGCAGAAGTAGCCGGACAAAATATCGTTGCAATTGTATTGGGCGGTACAACGATCTCCATAATCAACTGGTCATCTTCCATTTTCCATCCTGCAACCAATTCACCATAAGCAGTCTGTAAGCTTGCTTTGGCATAACTCAGCTTTCCACCTGGACGAGGCCGAACAAAAAATTGCTTAAAACCCGGATGAGCGGGGTCAGCCTGTATTCCGGTTATGTGTTCATACATCCATTCCCCAATCGCGCCATAGGCATAATGATTAAAGGAATTCATACCTGCATTCTGAAAACTGCTATCGGGCTTTTGTCCGTCCCAACGCTCCCAAATAGTAGTTGCACCCATCTTTACAGGGTATAACCAGGAAGGATAAGTTTCCTGCAGTAATAAGGTGAAAGCAAGGTCTTCATGCCCGAAACGGGACAATACTTTACACAGGTAAGGAGCGCCAAGAAAACCGGTAGTAAGGTGATTGTCATACGATTTCACATTTTCTGCCAGTCGGTTGGCCGCCTGCTGCCGCATGGATTCAGGTAACATATCAAACTGAAGAGCCAGCACATAAGCAGTTTGGGAGGAAGAAACCAACCTTCCGTTGGGAGTTAGATATTCTTGTTGAAAAGCTCTTTTAATTTCGTTTAATAGTGACCGGTAGTTGGCAGCATCCTCCGTTTTTCCCAACACTTCAGCTGCCTGCATGGTAAGCTGGGTACTGTATGCGTAGAAACATTGTGCAATCAGGTATTTATCCGTAATAGCTGCACGGCCATCGGTATCATCATCCGGACGATAAAACAGCCAGTCGCCAAAATGGAAACCTGTATTCCACAAATTTTTATTGCTCTTACTGCTCATGAATTTAATCCAGGCCTGCATGCTTGCGTACTGTTCAGCCAGTGTACGCAGATCGCCATATACTACCCATTGCTGCCAGGGAATAATGGTTGCCGCATCTGCCCATCCTGCAGAGCCAACAGCTCCCTCACCCAGTACATTGGGAACCACAAAGGGAACCGCGCCATTGGGAAGCTGATCCAGTGAAAGATCCTTCAGCCATTTGGAGAAGAAGGCGCGTACATCAAAATTGAAGGTGGCAGTGCGATAAAATGCCTGCGCATCGCCTGTCCAGCCAAGTCGCTCATCCCGCTGCGGGCAATCCGTAGGCACATCCAGAAAATTACCCCGCTGCCCCCACTGAATATTTTTCTGCAATTGATTAATCAACGGATTCGAGGTTTCAAATTCTCCGGTTTTTTGCATGTCGGAGTATAATACATAGGCTGTATAATCTGCCGGATCAGGATCCTTCGACAAGCCTTCAATCTTTATATAGCGAAAACCCTGAAACGTAAACTTGGGTTCAAATTCTTCCAACCCATCACCGGATAATACAAATTGATTTAACTGTTTGGCGGAACGCAGATTCTCGGTATAGAAATTTCCTTTTTTATCCAACACTTCAGCGTGATAAATGGAGATAGTGTCACCTTTGTTACCGCGAACTTTCACACGCACCCAGCCCACCATGTTCTGACCAAAATCCAGCACTTTCTCACCTTTGGGAGTGGTAATAAATTTCACTGGCTGTAATACTTCTCTTTTTCTGATCGGCTCATTCTGGGTAGCAACCAATGCTTTC
>JAGKTB010000056.1:0-7676 GCA_018993145.1 Flavihumibacter sp. | reverse complement strand
AATATGCGAACAAGGCGAAAGAGTTAGGCCTACCGAATAAATTCAAGGGCAAGAATTTCGTGTTTGACAACCGTTTGGGAGAGCGGATAACAGAAGAAATTATAGCCCGTTGTCATCAGTGTGGAGAACCAGCCGATGATCATACCAACTGTGCCAATGAGGGTTGTCATCTCCTGTTTATTCAGTGTAAAAAATGCGCTGAAAAATATGAGGGTTGTTGCAGTACAGAATGCCAGGAGGTGACCCATCTGCCACTGGAAGAGCAGAAGGCTTTACGTAAAGGCATTATTAAAGACCAGAATATCTTCAATAAATCCCGTGCGCGCCTGCGTCCGCGGATCAATTCCTAACCTCACCCAGTCGGCGCCACCGGTCGGGTAAAATGATCAGGCATAAATCTGGTAGTATGGAAACTTCGTAGGTACAATACAAGTGATTGATTATCGTTTTATAACCTGTGTAAGACCGAATAAACCGCCGTGCCATGATCAATTTGCTGTTGTTGAAATCAGGTTGGGTTCAGAAAGAAAAGGTAGAAAGCGCTGAAATAGTAGTAGATCCGTTGGAGATTCGCAAAATGCGCATCTTTAACCGGCTTAACTGGCTGGGCTTGTTAACCGGTTTATGCCTTCCGATTGCGGGAATGTTAAACAACGATCAGTTGCCCCTGATTGCCTGGATCGTTGCCTGTTCCCCAGCCTTTATCAGTGGGACAGTTTTGCTTTTTAATTATTATGGCAAAACAACCACAGCCCTGATGACCTATTTCACCTGTTACCCGGTGCTCAGTACCATGGTATATGCGGCTGATCTGGATCTTGGAATTGAGTTGTTCTTTGTTCTGTATGGGGTTTTATCTGTATTCTTTCTCCCCAAAATCTGGCAGGCGATTTTTTGTGGTGCCATTGCAGCAGTTTGTTATATTCTGGTGTATGTTTTGAAACGGGATTATTCCATCCAGTTATCCACACTTAATTATCCATTTTTCATCGTCAATCATTTACTGGCGCTGTTCTTTATATTTTATGCATTGTACCTGATCAAAAAAGAAAATACCGGCTACCAGCAGGAGCTCCTGCAGTCCAATCAAAAATTACAGGCACAGAAAAAATGGTGGAACAGCAATCAGCCCAGTTGAGTGATTTGAATTCCCTTAAGAATAAATTGTTCTCTGTTATTGCGCATGATCTTCGCACACCCATGTATGCACTAAAAAACCTGTTTTGAAATATTGAACAGTATGATATGCCTGCTGAGGAAGTAAAAATGATGATCCCGGATATCAACCAGGAAATGCAGTTTACTACCAACCTGATGGAAAATCTGTTGCAATGGGCAAAAAGCCAGTTACAGGCTGCGGCGGCGCATCCGGAAGAATTGAACCTTGCACTGCTGACGCAGGAAGTGGTTGGGCAGGTACGCTTGCAGGCATCAGGGAAATCTATTCAGGTAAAAAATCGCTTACAGGAAAATAAGCTGGTGTGGGCGGATAAGGATATGACCCAACTGGTGCTGCGCAACCTGGTGAGCAATGCATTGAAATTCACACCGGAAAACGGCCAGGTTGAAATCGGCTCCAGGGAAATGGACAGCCATATTGAAGTGTATGTAAAGGACAATGGCGCTGGCATGTCTGCCGAAACCATTTCCAAACTCCAGGAAAATGCATTTTTCACTACCCAGGGTACCAATAAGGAAGCCGGAACCGGTATCGGGCTGATGTTATGTCGGGAATACCTGCACCGAAATGGTGGCTGGCTCACCATCCATTCTGAAGAGGGCCAGGGGAGTGAGTTTTGTTTCACGCTTCCCAAACGTTGATTTCACTCCGCCCTTTGGCGGATACCACCCGGACCATCACCAACGACCAAGGCGGAGTGAGGGAAATCGTTAACTTTGCGGCCTATGAAATTGTTCCCGGAGTCGGCGATTGTACAGCTGGAGTTTGATAAAATCAGGACCCTTTTAGAAGCGCATTGTAAAACTGAATATGCCCGCCTGAAAGCGCAGGACCTTCGCATCCATACCAGGTTATCTTATATTGAAACAGAACTGCGTCAGACGCATGAATATCGGGGTTTATTGCAGCATGCGGTGTATTTTCCCAATGAGTTTATCGCCAATCTTTCCAAGGAGTTAAAACTGCTGGGAATCCCGGGCGCGGTCTTATCCGGAGAGCAGTTTGTTCAGGTAAGAAAACTGGCTGAGAATATGGAGCGACTCTTTCGCTGGTTTGACAAAGAACGCAGAGAAACCTATCCCGGTTTAACCCAGGTAATTGAAAACAGTTATTACGAAAAGTCCATACAAATTGCCATCAATGAGGTGCTGGATGAAAATGGCAATGTGCTGGATAATGCCTCCGAGGAATTGAGAAGGATCCGGATCAGCCTTTACAAAAAGCGAAACGATCTGCGAAGAGTTTTTGAACGCATTATTCAGAAACTGAATAAGCAGGGATACCTCGCAGACATCGAAGAATCTTTCCTGAATGGCAGAAGAGTAGTGGCAGTATTCGCCGAACAGAAACGATTGATTAAAGGAATCCTGCACGGCGAGAGTGATACCAGGAAAACAGCCTTCATTGAACCGGAAGAAACCATCGAGCTGAACAATGAAGTTTATTCGCTGGAGAATGAAGAGAGCAGAGAAATATATCGTATTCTACGCAGCCTGACCGCGCAGTTATCATCACATGCCCCTTTGCTGAATACCTATCTGCAAATCTGCGGTGAATATGATTTTATCCGCTCCAAAGCAAGGTTTGCTCAGGATTATAACGGAGAGTACCCGGTGGTGTTGGACAAAGCGCATATACACCTGGTGAATGCGTACCATCCGCTGTTATATCTCTATAACAAACGCGCGGAAAAGCCAACCATTCCGGTAACACTGACCCTGGATGATAAAAACCGGATACTCGTAATCAGTGGTCCCAATGCCGGAGGGAAAACGGTAACCATGAAAACGGTTGGCCTAACCCAGATGATGGTGCAGGCCGGATTGCTGGTGCCGGTGCATCCCTCCTCGGTTTTTGGCATCTTCAAGCAACTCATGATTCATATCGGAGATACACAAAGCCTCGAATTTGAATTGAGTACCTATAGTTCGCACCTCAAAAACATGAAACATTTTATGGAGGTGGCGAATGGCAAAACATTGTTCTTTATTGATGAACTGGGGAGCGGATCGGATCCTAACCTGGGAGGTGCTTTTGCTGAGGTGATCATGGAAGAACTTGCGCGTAAGCATGCCATGGGAATAGTAACCACGCACTACCTGAATCTGAAAGTGATGGCGAATAAAACGCCAGGTATTATTAATGGTGCGATGGCATTCGATGAGGAGAACCTGTTACCTATGTACAAACTTATCATTGGCAAACCGGGCTCTTCCTATACCTTTTCAATTGCACAACGAATCGGTCTGGATAAGCGATTAATCGATCGGGCCCGGAGTATGGTGGATGAAGATCATTTCCGACTGGACAAATTGCTAAACAGAACGGAACAGGATCTGCGGGAACTGGAAAAAAAAGAAAAGGAACTCAACAAACTGCTCCGTGAAAATGAAAAGCTAAAAAAGGAGATGGAGCAGGTAATGGATAAGGAAAAACATCGTCAGCAGGTGGAATTGCTAAAGCAGCAAAACAAGATCACGGAAGACCGGATCGCATACCTTAAAGACATGGAGCGTAAGATCAAACAGATTTTGCTGGAATGGAAAAAAACAGAAAACAAGGAGAAAGTGATGAAGGAAATATTCTCCCTGCTCTTTAAGAAAGACGATCAAAAGGTAGTCAACAAACTGCAGAAAAAAATTGAATCCAAATTCGATGAAATTGCAGGTGAAATTGCTGTTGGCAGCAAGGTTAAAATGAAACGCAATCACCAGGTAGGGGAAGTAATTGAACTCCGTGGTAAACGCGCCGTGGTAAAAATAGGGCTCTTACCCATGCAGGTAGATCTGAAGGATCTGGTGATGGTGAGGGAGAAGGAGGAAAAAGTGAAAGGTGAAAGGTGAAAAGTGAAAGTAAGTCAAAGGTGAGAGGTGAAAGGTGAAAAAGGAGTCTACCCCCTTTTCACCTTTCACTTTTCACGATCTTTCACCTCTCACTTTTCACCTTTCACGTTTACGAGTGTATATAAGATTGCAAATGCGAGATTGTTTCTTCCTGGTTAGCAATCACTGCTTTGATCACGTCGTTAACTGATATGATGCCAACCAAATAGTTGTTGTTGAATACCGGAAGATAGCGGATGTTATTGGCAGACATTAGCTGCATACATTCGTCAATGGTGCTATCCGGACTTATACGCGGCAAGTCAGTTGACATAATATCATGCACTCGGGTATCTGTGGAGGATTTGCCTTTCAGGATTACTTTACGCGCATAATCACGCTCGGTAAGAATTCCATTATACTGACCATCGGAATCAATCACCAGGATAGATCCAATGTTGTGATCGCTCATGATCTTGAGTGCATCGAGTACGGTAGTGTTGGGAACCACACTAACCAGGTGCCTGTTCTTGCGGGCGAGGATGTCTGCTACTTTTTTCATATCGAAACTTTAGAGTTCCCTTTAAGTTACATATTTATTCCGATAATACGAAAAGCAGGGGAGTCCTTATCTTTACTGCTGAACTGAAACGAGAATAGATGAACGAAGAGCAGCAACGACTAAATGATCCGAAATGGAAAAGGTGGGGTCCCTATGTGTCTGATCGTCAATGGGGTACAGTAAGGGAAGATTATAGTGAAGATGGAAATACCTGGGAATATGTTACCTATGATATGGCCCGATCCTATGCTTATCGCTGGGGAGAAGATGGAATTGGCGGCATATCGGATCATCACCAGACACTCTGTTTCTCATTAGGGCTCTGGAACAAAAAGGATCCCTGGATCAAGGAGCGCTTATTTGGCCTTACAGGTCCAAGGGGAAATCATGGGGAGGATGTAAAGGAACTCTATTATTATTTGGATTCCACCCCAACCCATTCCTACATGAAGATGTTGTATAAATATCCTCAACAGCCCTTCCCATACGACTTATTATATGCTGAAAATGATCGCAGAAGCCGGGAAGAAGCAGAATATGAATTGCTGGATACGGGCATCTTTGACAAGGGAGATTATTTTGTTGTTTTCATTGAATACGCGAAAGCAAGTCCGACTGATATCCTGATCAAAATTTCAGTAGCCAACCGCCACAAGGAAGCTGCAGGGATTTCCTTATTGCCAACCCTTTGGTTTCGCAATACCTGGTCCTGGGGACGCGACGATTACAAACCTGAAATGCATGCGGAGGGCAGCAATATAATCGCCAATCACCGTAAGATGGGAACCTATCACCTTTATTGCAATGGGAACCCGGAACTGCTGTTTTGTGAAAATGAAACCAATGCAAAACGACTCTACGGAAAAAAAGGAATTCAATCCTATGCAAAGGATGGGATCAATGATTATATCGTTCAGCGAAAAAGAACCGTAGTAAATAAAGCTAAAACCGGAACCAAAGCTTCAGCCCATTACAACCTGATGCTTCGGGCAGGCGAAACCGTTAGTTTGCAATTAAGGTTGAGTAAGGAAGCACTGGATTATCCCTTTCATGATTTCGATGCCATTTTCTGGCAGCGCCTTGCTGAAGCGGATGGTTTTTACGCGGATAAACAACGCGTGGTATTGTCGCAGGAGGATCGCATGATTCAGCGGCAGGCATTTGCCGGCATGCTTTGGAGTAAGCAATTTTATTATTACGATGTGGAGCAATGGATGCAGGGAGACCCCAATAAGCCTGCACCCTTTAACCGGGCCTGGGGCCGGAACAACGACTGGACGCATCTCAATAATGCGGATATTATTTCCATGCCCGATAAATGGGAATATCCATGGTATGCAGCCTGGGATCTGGCTTTTCACTGCATACCGCTGGCTTATCTGGATCCCAGTTTTGCAAAAGGGCAGATCAGTTTGCTCACCAAGGAATGGTACATGCATCCCAATGGACAGTTCCCAGCCTATGAATGGAATTTTGGTGATGTAAACCCACCTGTTCATGCATGGGCTACCTGGCGGGTGTATGAAATTGACAAGATCAATAATGGCGGAGTTGGCGATCTGAAGTTCCTGGAATCAGTTTATCATAAACTCCTCCTGAATTTCACGTGGTGGGTTAACCGAAAAGACCACGATGGTAACAATATTTTCCAGGGTGGATTCCTTGGTCTGGATAATATTGGTGTATTTGATCGCAGTGCGCCGTTGCCTGGTGGCGGACACCTGGAACAAAGCGATGGCACTTCCTGGATGGCGATGTATTGTCTTAACCTGTTGCGCATGTCACTGGAGCTGGCTAAGCACAATCATGTGTATGCAGATATGGCGACGAAGTTCTTCGAACATTTTGTTTATATCGCCAAAGCTATGAACAGTTTTGGAGCTAAAGGAAATGGATTGTGGGATGAGGAGGATCAGTTTTATTACGATGTGCTTAAAAAACCGGATGGGTCGGAACAAACACTCAGAGTGCGCTCCATGGTCGGAATCATTCCTCTTTTTGCAGTGGAAGTAATCGAGCATGAACTCTTTCAGCAAATTCCGGAATTCGTGGAAAGGATGGATTGGTTTCTGAAAAACAAATCCGCTTATGCCTCCGTAATTTCCGAATGGTCAAATATGCTCTCCAATTCCAAGCACCTGCTTTCCCTGATCCGGGCAGATAAACTGGTTGCTATACTTACCCGCCTTTTAGATGAGACCGAGTTTTTGAGTGACTACGGATTAAGAGCGCTTTCCAAATACCATGAAGATCATCCCTATGAGATCAGGGTGGACGGGAATCGCTTTGGTGTAAAATACCTGCCTGCAGAATCGGACAGCAGCATGTTTGGCGGTAATTCCAACTGGAGGGGGCCAATCTGGTTTCCGCTTAATTACCTGTTGATTGAATCGCTTCAACGCTATCATTTTTATTATGGCGATGCATTGAAAGTTGAATATCCAACCGGTAGCGGAAAATTCCTGAACCTCGACCAGGTAGCTGATGAAATTTCCAGTCGCCTCCTGAAAATATTCAGAAGGGATGAGCAGGGAAGAAGGGCTGTATTTGGTCACTATGATCTGTTACAGAAAGATCCCTATTTTAAGGATTATATTCTGTTTTTTGAGTACTTCCATGGCGATAATGGAAGGGGTGTGGGTGCTTCCCATCAAACCGGGTGGACCGGACTGGTATCTAAATTATTACACCCAAGGCATCCCGGATCATGAGACGAATCATTCGGTTACTCCCGGCTGTGAGTTTGCTCTTTCCTTTTCTGCTGCATGCGCAGGAAAAGCCGGACCCTGCTGCGCCTAAAACAGCCCGTGAGTTGGGATTAGAAATTGGAGTAATGGCAACCGGAAAATGGAATGCCATAACGGATGTTACAGGGGTTAAAGTTGGCCATCATACACTTGTTCAGGGTGATTCAGTTCGGACAGGTGTAACCGTTATCCTGCCACATAGTGGCAATCTGTTTCAGGAAAAAGTTCCGGCGGCCATTTTTATAGGCAATGGATTTGGCAAACTTGCCGGTTCAACACAGGTAATGGAACTTGGTAACCTGGAGACTCCAATCGCACTTACCAATACGCTTAGTGTTCCGGTTGCAATGCAGGCATTGGTTAAC
>JAGKTB010000055.1:0-3264 GCA_018993145.1 Flavihumibacter sp. | reverse complement strand
AATCGGAGCCTTTTTATTGGCTGGTATCATGCTCTGGGCCAATGCAATGGTGATCCCAAGAGCGAATGAAATCTACAGCCGGTTTAAACTGACCTATATAGATAAGAATAGTACCTATTCTGCCGGTATAGGCGGTAGTCGCGATTTTTATTTCAGATCCGACTCTGTGACGTTTGTAGGTATGAAATATTATGATACCCTGAATAAATCCGCCAGTAACTTTTTCCTCGAGCGAATCAAGGGTAATCAGGTAATTTATAATATCCGGTCGGATTATGTTCGATGGGATACAGCCACCAAAAAATGGCGGGCAGAAAATGTTTTTGAGCGCAAGATCAATGGCCTCAAAGAAACGGTTCAGAAACATCCTTATATGGAAGTGGACCTGAACATGCGACCGGATGAATTACGTCGCGATGAATACCTCAAAGACAAACTCAACTCTTTTGAATTGTATGAGTTCATCCGGCGAGAACAAATTCGGGGGACGGAAGGATTGAATACCTACAGGGTAGAGTTCTGGCGGCGACTCGCCACACCAGTTTCCGTAATCATTCTCACCCTGATGGGGGTATTTGTAGCGGCCCGCAAAACCAGGGGAGGATCAGGCCTGCAACTGGCCTTTGGAATTGTGTCTGCTGCCACTTTTGTGATCATGGATAAATTCTCGACAGTGTTTTCTACTAAGGGGAATTTTCATCCGATCCTGGCTGCCTGGCTACCCAACCTGATCTTCATGTTGGTGGCCTTCTATCTTTACAAGAAAGCTCCTAAGTAATTGTTATTTACCGCTTTTTAATCAGATTCTAACAGAACTCTGTTCAATATTTATTTGTTGTACCATCGACAATAGCTAATTTTATCGGTTATAGCTAGTCGGAAACTGTAGTTGTCACATATAAAAAAACTTCTTCATGGGAAGCTATAAAGAAAAATTGAAAGAAAAGGGAGACGCGGCAGCAGCTGAGGTCAAATCCTTGCTGAAAGAACACGGAAATAAAGTAATCGGAGAAGTAAGCTTATCACAGGTTTACCAGGGTATGCGTGGTATAACCGGACTCGTTACTGAAACTTCCTTACTCGATTCACAGGAAGGTATTCGGTTCAGGGGCTATTCCATTCCTGAGTTACAGACCAAACTGCCCAAGGCAAAAGGTGGTAGTGAACCACTGCCCGAAGGATTGTTTTACCTGATGCTCTTCAATGAATTGCCAACTGACGAGGATGTAAATGAAATGACTGCCAAATGGCAGAGGCGGTCGCATGTTCCTACACATGTATTTAATACGATTGATGCACTTCCGCTTAGCACACACCCCATGACCATGTTTGTGGTGGGTGTAATGGCCCTTCAGACAGAAAGCAATTTCGCCAAGGAATATGCGAAGGGCATGAACAAAAAAGATTACTGGGAGCATACGTTTGATGATGCGATGGACCTGATCGCCAGGCTGCCCCGCATTGCTGCGTATGTATATCGCCGTAAGTATAAGAACAATGAACATATCCAGCCGAATGGGCTGCTCGACTGGTCGGGTAATTTTGCCCATATGCTGGGGTATGAGGATGAAGGCTTTAAGGAGCTGATGCGCCTTTACATGACCATCCACGCCGACCATGAAGGCGGAAACGTATCTGCCCATACCACGCACCTGGTTGGATCTGCCCTGAGTGATCCTTACCTGAGTTTTGCGGCAGGTATGAACGGACTGGCAGGTCCCTTACACGGACTGGCAAACCAGGAAGTGATCAAGTGGATCTTTGAGATGCAGGAGTCCCTGGGCACCGATCGTCCGACTAAAGAGCAGATTGCTCAATACGTACAGGATACCCTTTCCTCTGGAAAAGTGGTACCGGGTTATGGTCATGCGGTATTGCGTAAAACTGATCCTCGTTTTGAAGCACAGATGGAGTTCGGTAAAAAACACATGCCAGATGATCCTTTGTGCCAGACGGTTTGGAATATCTATGATACTGTACCACCCATCCTGCAATCCCTGGGTAAGGTGAAAAACCCCTGGCCCAATGTGGATGCGCATTCCGGCGCCCTGCTGGTTCACTATGGATTGAAAGAATACGAGTTCTATACTGTGATGTTTGGTGTGAGCCGGGCACTGGGAGTGATGGCCAGCCTGATCTGGGATCGCTTGTTAAGCTTCCCGCTGGAGCGTCCGAAGTCAATTACGACGGAGCTGGTGAAGAAGTGGCTGAGAGGAGAGGACCAGGTGTGGGGAGATTAGGAAGTGAGACGTCAGACGTGAGATGTGAGACGTATGGAGCAGTAGACAGTGAAAGTTGAAAGGTGAAAAGTGAAAGAGGGTGAAAGGTAGGGAAGGTGAAACAAGGGAAGGCGAAACTGGCTCTCAAACTCACATAAGCGAACCCTAAAAGAACTGGATGCGGAGTGTCAAAAGCACCCTAAAAAGTGAAAAAATAGCGAAATCCGGAGCAATCCGGATTTTTTGTTTGGTAGATTGATGTTGTAACATTAGTTTTGTATTCTAATTAATTTCTATTCGTAAACAACTAAACAAACTAATATCATGGCAACCTGGAAAATTGACGCGAGTCATTCCGAAATTACCTTTAAGGTGAAACACCTGGTAATCTCCACTGTATCTGGAAAGTTCAATGAATTTGATGCTACTGTAGAAGCTGAGAAGGACGATTTCAGCGATGCGCAGGTGAGCTTTTCAGCTAAAATCGACAGCATTTCAACAGGTAATGAGCAGCGCGATGGCCACCTGAAATCAGCCGATTTCTTTGATGCTGCAGGTCATCCTGAACTGAGTTTCAAATCTACCGCGCTGAAGCAGGTTTCAGGTTCAGATTATGAACTGACTGGTGATCTGACCATCCGCGGAACGACCAAACCGGTAACCCTGAAAGCAGAGTTTGGTGGTATTCAGAATGATTTTTATGGCAATACCGTAGCTGGTTTTGAACTGACTGGCAAGATCAACCGCCAGGATTTCGGGCTTACCTGGAGCGCAGTAACTGAAGCCGGTGGGGTAGTAGTTTCCGATGAAGTGAAACTGGCTGTAAACGTAGAGCTGATCAAGCAGAAATAAGGTTAAGGCTCCCTATATACAGGACCGATCCGGATACTATTCCGGGTCGGTTTTTTATTTGCCTGCACCCTCCCAGATTTTTTTGCTGAATGTTAGCGGGCGCTCTATATTTGCACTCCCGCAAAGGGAAGTTCTTATCACGAGGGGAATTAGCTCAGCTGGCTAGAGCGCTTGCATGGCATGCAAGAGGTCA
>JAGKTB010000054.1:0-3688 GCA_018993145.1 Flavihumibacter sp. | reverse complement strand
ACAGTCCGCTATTCCGTGCTGACAAAGTTAAAACGCCCTTGCTGATGTTGCACAACGATAAGGACGATGCCGTACCCTGGTACCAGGGCATTGAATATTTTACGGCACTACGCAGGTTAGGCAAACCGGTGTGGATGATTAATTACAATGATGAATTACACGGAATCAATGAACGTAGAAATAGAAAGGACTGGACCATCCGCATGGCTCAATTCTTCGATCATTATCTGAAAGGTGCACCTGCACCAGTATGGATGAAAGAAGGAGTGCCGGCAACACTGAAAGGAATCAACTGGGGACTCGACTACTAAGAGATATATCGCACGAGGCAGCGCTTAGCTATTGGTAAAAGCGTTTCCTCTACAGGAAGAGAAAGATCTGAACAGATGGTGTACACCGCCGGATTGGGAAGCTCTTTCTTTTCTTTTATCAGTAATCCTTTCATTTGCTCAAACGTATTACTGATACTGCGATGCCATTCCGCTACAAAATTTGTTTTGATGGCCCGATACTGTTCGTCGTGTTTTTCGAATATGCTTAACCGGTAGTAATAGATAAGCGTTTCTTTTCTATTGGTAGTACTTAGGAAAAAATAACCTTCTTTATTTTCCAGTGGAATGATCCCAACCGGTTCAATCTGAATGTTGTCTTCTACAAATTCGAAGATTTCTGTACCACTTCGAATCGTGTCTTTCATCTTGCCGGTTGAATAGTGAATGATGTTTTCAAGTTCTTCCATCATTTCATCGTCTTCAATCATCTGTTCATAGAGCAATTGCAATTTTTCAAGCTGGATGCCTGTGAGGCGTTTAGGAAACTGTTCCTGCAGAAATTTTTTATTCTCCCTGAACTGAACCAGGTTGTTATAGTGAAAGATGATATCTGCCAATTGGGGATAGAGCCGGTTTTCATTGAAGTGCTGGTTAACTTCCTGCAGATAAGCAAGCAGGGTATATTTTTTCAGTTCGAAATCAATATATCCTTCGGCAAACCAGGTTTGGGATAATGTTTTCATGGTGAACTTATTTTCCTTAATTTACTGAAATTGCTGTTAAAACAACGTTTATGAAATCAGTCCTGCCATTACTACTCCTTACTTTTTTACTAACGGGATGTCATCAGAAATATTATATCGTACGGCATGCGGAGAAGGCGCAGGAAAGTAGTGGTGCTACCATGCAAACGGCTGGTAATCCACCCTTATCGGATGCTGGGCAACAGCGTGCAAAGGATTTGGCTGAACGATTAAAAGGAGAGAAGATTGGCGCGATCTATTCAACCAACACAATAAGAACCAGGGAAACGGCAACCCCCTCTGCCGCGCAGGCAGGACTGAATATTCAAACATATGGCAGAATAGACTCCAGCCTGATCAATCAGTTTAAAGCATTGAAATCAAACACGCTGATCGTTGGGCATAGCAATACGGTAGATGATCTGGTTAATGGATTAACCGGACAGCAATTGTTGAAGGATCTGCCGGATGCGGCGTATGATAATCTGTATATCATCACCAAAAAAGGAAAAAGGCTGACACTTGTTCAATCCAAGTATGGTCAGCCCTCTCCGCAGTGATCTCTATGTGTGTGCTTAGATTTCCCTATGCGAATCGAAATGTTCCAGTTCTCTTGCAACAGCGCTTAAGAAAGTAGCTCCCAGGCTGCCATCAATGATGCGATGATCGTAACTCATGCTGAGGTACATCATGTGCCGGATCGCGATGGAATCGCCCTGTTCGGTTTCTATAACTACCGGACGTTTTTTAATTGCTCCAACGGCCAGGATAGCTACCTGCGGTTGCGGAATGATCGGTGTACCCATCAGGCTTCCGAATGTGCCCACATTGGTAAGTGTAAAGGTTCCGCCCTGTGTATCTTCCGGTCTGAGTTTGTTGTTACGCGCTGCATCTGCCAGTGTGTTCACCTGTTTGGTGAGTCCCACCAGGTTGAGCTGGTCGGCATTTTTAATCACTGGTACAATCAGGTTACCCGAGGGAAGGGCAGTAGCCATCCCAATATTGATATCTTTTTTTACGATAATCCGGTCAGTTTCCACACTGCTGTTGATCAGCGGATATTTTTTGATGCAACGAACAATTGCTTCAATGAAAAGTGGTGTGAACGTGATCTTGGTACCTTCCTGTTTAATGAATTGCGACTTCACTTTATCTCGCCATAAAACGAGGTTGGTAACATCTGCTTCGGTAAAGCTGGTAACATGCGGACTGATCTGCTTGCTCTTCACCATGTGATCGGCAATCAGTTTGCGCATGCGATCCATTTCTATGATCTCTACATTATTGCCATAAGAACCGGAGGGTCTTTCAATCACCTGGCTGGAAGCCGGAGCAGGTTGTGCCGGTTTCGCTTCAGCAGGTTGTTGTACTGGTGTTGCAACTGGTTGTGGTGTGCCTGATTTTTTATTCTGAACAAACTGAAGAATATCTTTTTTGGTTACACGTCCTTCATTGCCTGTACCAGGAATATGTTCCAGTTCACTCATGGAAACTCCTTCACTTGCTGCAATATTTAATACAAGCGGCGAGTAAAAGCGATTGCCATTGCCAGTTATGGTGTGTTCCGGATGGTAGGCCACAGCAGGTTCAGTAACCGGAGCAGCTGGTGCAACTTGAACAGCTACTGCTTCAGGTGCTTTCTGTTCTATGGGAGCAGCAATAGCCGGAGCCGGTGTTTCAGCTGCCGCACCATTGGTACGGATGCGGGCAATAACAGAACCAATGGGAACTACATCATTTGGTTGATACAATACTTCTTCAATCACTCCGTCCGCCGTACTGGGAACTTCACTGTCCACTTTATCGGTTGCGATTTCCAGTACGGTTTCATCCTGCTTCACCGTATCCCCAGGGTTTTTCAGCCATTTCAGCACGGTGGCTTCCATGATACTTTCTCCCATTTTAGGCATTACGAGGTCAACTAGAGCCATAAGCATTCATCATTTGTGCGCCAAAGGTAAGGATTCAGTATTAATGTTAATGACTGTTAGTTTTTTCCGTACCCCGACTGATTATAAATTTTCTTAACATGTTAAAGGCGTTGGTGGCGGTTAGTTCGATATTCCTGCGCCGGTCGAACCGGAAATGAAATTGCTGGGTAATGATTTCGTCCTGATTGCCAACAGCCACCCAAACTGTACCAACCGGTTTTCTGGAAGAGCCGCCATCCGGACCCATTATTCCGCTGGTAGCGATCACATAATCCGTTTTGAGAGCTGCCAATGCCCCTTTGACCATCTGGATAACAGTAGCCTCACTTACCGCACCTTCCGATTCCAGGGTAGTATCCGGCACATCTAACAGGTCTTTTTTAACCTGGTTGTCATAACTGATGATACTGCCCAGGTAATAGCGGCTGCTGCCGGCAACTGAAGTAAGCAGCTGAGCAATATAACCACCCGTGCAGCTTTCGGCTGTTCCCAGGGTTTCTCTACGGTCCAGCAACATCCGGGCAACCACCTGGTCCATGGATTCATCCTTGTTGGTGACCAGCACGTCTGCCACTTGCTCCTGCAGCAGGGTGAACTGTTCCTCCATGATTTTTTCAATGGTTTCTTTATCATAACCGGAGGCACTGAGCCTGAGTCGTACCATCCCGTAATTCGGCAGGTAAGCCAGTTTTATGAAAGCAGGCAGGCTGGTTTCAAAAGCGTTGATGCGTTCTGCCAGGAA
>JAGKTB010000053.1:0-8673 GCA_018993145.1 Flavihumibacter sp. | reverse complement strand
CTCAAAATGGTGGATTCTTCACGGCCTACAATGTGATCAAGGGTTTTCTGAATCTGACGATTGCAGATTCCTATTGGAATACCCTGCTGGAGGAACATTATTACAACCCAACTTATGGAAAAGCAGGACCGAACGGTCAGAAAGTAATGGTTGAATATGCTTCTCCCAATACCAATAAACCGTTGCACCTGGGTCACCTGAGAAATATTTTCCTGGGCTGGAGCATCGCGGAAATCCTGAAAGCTGCGGGATATGAGGTGGTGAAATCCTGTATCGTGAACGATCGGGGCATTCATATCTGTAAGAGTATGATCGCCTGGTTACGTTATTCAAATGGCCAGAAAGGAGATCATTTCGTAGGCGATTATTATGTCAAATTCAACTATGCCTATAAAGCAGAGGTAGAAACCCTGATGGCGGCTGGCAAAACCAAAGAGCAGGCAGAGAAAGAAGCTCCCATCATGCAGGCTGCACAGCAAATGCTGGTAGATTGGGAAGCCGGTAAACCTGAAGTGATCGATCTGTGGAAACAGATGAACGGCTGGGTATACGATGGCTTTGCCGCTACCTATGATGCCATCGGTGCAGATTTTGATATCACCTATTATGAAAGCAATACTTATCTCTTAGGTAAGAAGACCGTACAGGAAGGACTTGAAAAAGGTGTTTTTTATAAAAAGGAAGATGGCAGTGTATGGATTGACTTGACGGCAGACGGACTCGATGAAAAACTCGTTCAAAGAAAGGACGGCACTTCTGTTTATATCACACAGGATATCGGTCTGGCCCAACAGAAATACGAGGAGTATGGAATGGATCAAAGCATTTATGTGGTGGGCGATGAACAGAACTATCATTTCAAAGTATTGAAATTGATTGCTGAAAAATTGCAATTGCCCAAGGCCGACGGGATTTATCATCTCTCCTATGGTATGGTGGAATTACCGACCGGTAAAATGAAGAGTCGGGAAGGTACCGTGGTGGATGCGGATGACCTGGTAGCAGAAATGGTTGCCATCGCGGAAGTAAATACGAAGGAGTTGGGTAAGGTGGATGATTTTACTGATATCGAACTAAGCGAATTATACAATATCATTGGTCTGGGTGCGCTGAAGTTTTATTTGTTGCGGGTGGATCCTCAAAAGAAGATGATCTTTAACCCGGAAGAGTCCATCGATATTCATGGGTTTACCGGACCGTTTGTGCAATATACCCATGCACGTATTAAATCCATTTTGAGAAAGGAAGCTCCTTCAGATGCTTCAGATTGGATGAATGAGCCACTGCTGCCTTTGGAAAAATCAATGCTGGTATTCTTGGAACAGTTTCCATCAGTAATTGAGCAGGCTGCAACTGAACACAACCCATCAGCTGTAGCTGGATACGTTTTCAAATTAGCGCAATTATTCAATTCGTTTTATACGCAACATCAGATTAGTCGGGCTGAAACACCGGCCAAAAAAGAACTTCGTTTACGTATTGCTGTTATGACAGCGCATGTGCTGTCTGCTGGAATGGGAATGTTGGGAATTCGGGTGCCGGAGAAGATGTGAGAACGGGTAGAAAGGAAGATGGAGGAAAGGAAGAGGGAAGAATGGATAACAATCCCACTTTCAGGTGATGGGGTGACCACCCCTTCCTGGGTTGTTTTTTCTTCATGTTCTGTTCATATGTAAGCACTAAGTTTGCATTTCAACCTTGTGCTATGTTAGTTTACCTTTTTACCCCACCTCCGCCGGCATTGGAAAAAATGCTGTATCCTGTTCTGCCGGCCTGCCTGCTTTTGTTGGTACTGCTGGTTCTGGCAGTCATCATTTCTGTAAGCGTTAAAAACAAAATGAGAGCCCAAAGGTGATTGCGTTGTAAGTTTACCGGTCAAACGGGCAAGTATGTCGCAGGTTTTATTTGAAGACGGTCAGTTTTACCGGGATGATAAATTATTGATTGGAGCCAACAGCCGGGCCATCCGGTATGGAGATGGATTGTTTGAAACAATGAAAGTCAACAAGGGCAGCATTCAACTGGCCGACTGGCATTTTGAACGACTGTTTTCAGGATTGGCACTCTTACAATTTGAATGCCCTTCCTATTTTACTCCTGCCTATCTGAATGATAAAATACTGCAACTGGCCCATCGTAATGGTCATAGCAACCTGGCAAGGATCCGCCTCATGATCTTTCGTGGAAATGGAGGACTGTATGATACGGTCAGTCATTTTCCCCATCATGTAATTCAGTGCTGGTCGCTGCCTCCTGCTAATCACCAGTGGAATGAAAATGGCCTTGTTTTAGGAATTCACCGAACTGCGCATAAAACAATGGATCTGTTGGCAAATACCAAGTCCAACAATTACCTGCCCTATGTACTCGGGTCCCTGGAAGTGAAAAAAGAAAAGTGGAATGATGCAGTGGTGCTGAATGCTTTTGGAAGAGTGGCCGACTGCACCATCGCGAACCTCTTTGTTGTAAAAGATGGTTTGCTGTATACACCTGCAGCATCCGAAGGTCCGGTGCTGGGCATTATGAGGAGATATATATTGAATTATTGCACGAAATCTGGATTGCCTTTCCAGGAGACAACTATCAAAGAAGAAGATCTGCAACAAGCAGATGAAATTTTTCTTACCAATACCAGCTATGGCATTCGCTGGGTAGGAAGCCTGGGAAATAAAAAATTCACCAACAGCTTCAGTGCTCGCTTGTACAAGGAGGCCATCCAGCCACTCTTTCATCCAAAAAATTAGTTGAACCAAGCATAGAATTGCTTGTTAATGCTCTAAATTCCATTTATGGCTGCAGGCAACATCGCAATTTTCTGGTTTCGCAGGGATCTTCGTCTGGAGGACAATGCGGGTTTATATCATGCCCTGCGTTCGGGATTGCAGGTTCAGCCAATTTTTATTTTTGATTCGAATATCCTGGATGACCTGGAAGATAAAACCGATAAACGTGTCTTGTTTATTCACCAGGCCCTGGAGCAAATCCAGGCTCAATTGGTGGGATTGAAATCCAGTCTGGATGTGCGCCACGGTAAACCAATAGAAGTATTCAGCCAGCTAATTAGTGAGTATAAAATTGCGGCTGTATATACCAATCACGATTACGAACCTTATGCCGGCGAGCGTGATGCTGCAATAGCAGCTATGCTAAAGGAGAAGGGAATCGCCTTTCATACCTTCAAAGACCAGGTGATTTTTGAAAAAGAGGAAGTTGTGAAGGACGATGGAAAACCTTATGTTGTGTTTACGCCTTATTCTAAGAAATGGAAAGAAAACTTTAATGAAAAGCTTACCGAATCCTTTCCTTCTGAAAAGAAACTGGCTGAAATAGCCCAACATTCCTATCCGTATCTTTCACTAAAAGACATCGGATTTGAAGCATCCGGGATAAAAGTTGCCGACTATAATATTTCAAGCGCGCTAATTGAAAATTATGCCGAAACCCGTAATTTTCCCGGTATAGAGGGCACGTCTCATTTAAGTCCTCATTTGCGGTTTGGTGCTGTCAGTATCCGAAAGATTGTAAAAACAGCGCTCAAACACCGAAAAGAAACTTTTTTAAATGAACTGATTTGGCGGGAATTTTTCATGCAGATTCTTTGGCATTTTCCAAACACGGTCACAGAAAGTTTCCGTCCGAAATATGACCATATCCAATGGCGTAACAATAAAACCGAATTCCAAAGCTGGTGTGAAGGAACTACCGGCTATCCAATAGTCGATGCCGGAATGCGGCAATTGAATGCTACAGGAACCATGCACAACCGCGTTCGAATGATTGTGGCCAGCTTTTTATGCAAGCACTTGTTAATTGACTGGCGTTGGGGTGAAGCGTATTTTGCAGAAAAACTATTGGATTATGAACAATCCAGCAATATAGGCAACTGGCAGTGGGCTGCAGGAAGCGGTGTCGATGCCGCTCCTTATTTCCGGATTTTTAACCCAAGCGAACAGGTTAGAAAATTTGACAAAGATTTAAAATACATCCGAAAATGGGTTCCGGAGTTTGAGCAATTGGACTACAGGCCAATAATCGACCATAAGGAAGCACGGGAAAGATGCCTGGTAGTATATAAAAAAGCAGTCGGATAACGACTGCTTTTGTTTTATGCATTTATATTTTTGATTTTCTCGAAATTCAAATCCCGGAAATCGGTTATCACCATATCTGCTTTCGACTGGTCCTGCCCTGTTCCGCTTTCACCCTTGTAGGCAATACAAAAAATTCCCGCCGCTTTGGCAGCCGTAATTCCGTTGGTACTGTCTTCAATAACAATACATTCATTGATAGGCGCTTTTGAATAGGAAGCCGCTTTTAAGAAAATAGCCGGATTGGGTTTGGATTCAGGAAAATCCTCACCACTGACTTTGTGCGTGAAATACGGATTCAATCCGAAACGCTCAAAAACCTTGTTGATAATGGCCATTTCAGAAGAGGAAGCCACTATCAGCTGTATACCGTTATTGTATAAATCAATAATAAATTCCTTAACGCCCGGCATCAAATACAGGTCTTCCTTTTTATCAAAAGCCTCTATAAAAAGTTTGTTTTTGGCTTCAATCAGTTCTTCTACTTCATGAACCAATTGAAAATTATCTTTGATTTTCTGATAAATCATCTTATTGGAATTTCCTGTGAAAGTGTGGTACATTTCATCCGGAACGGTAATATCCAAATCTTTAAATTGCAATAAACTCACATCATAATGAACAGGTTCGGTGTCGACTAAAACACCGTCCATGTCAAAAATTACGGTCTTAACCATTTTTATTTTACTTTAAATTCTTAATCTTTTCGGCGTTTAGCTCGTTAAAATGATTGATAATCCTGTCTGCTTTTGACAAATCCTGAAGCTTGGTGTTTGCGCTTCTGTAACCTATACAAAAAATTCCTGCTGCAACCGAAGCTTCAACTCCGTTGGTACTGTCTTCTATAACAATGCATTCGTCTTTTTTTCCTATTGCTAAAGAAGCCGCATATTCAAAAATAGCCGGATGCGGTTTTGACTTCGGAAAATCTTCACCACTCACAATATCCGAAAAATACTGATGCAGCTTAAAACGGTTAAAAACGCGTTCTATTGTTACCTTAGAAGCCGATGATGCTACTATAAGCTGAACACCGTTTTGATAAAGGTCTTTTATCAAATCCTCAACTCCTTCTATAAGGTGGAGGTCTTTTTTAGTATCAAAGGCATCATTAAAAATATTTCTCTTTCTCTGTATCAAATCCTCGACATCGTGGTCCAGACCAAAAGCATGCTTTAGTTTCTGGAAAACATTTCGTGTAGAGTTTCCGGTAAAAGTAGCAAACAGGTCATCGGTTACAGAAATTTCCAGTTCATCAAAATGCTGGAAATAGGCATATCTGTGAACGGGTTCCGTATCCACGATAACGCCGTCCATGTCAAAAATTACAGTTTTTATCATTGTTGTGTTGTGTGTTTTGAGTAGTTTAGTTCTTATTCTTTCTTCAACAGGTATCGGATTACCGTTTCTGCCGCATGAAGCCCAAATAATCCCGGCATATAGCTATTGGTTCCGTAAAATGATTTTTTGAAGTTGGAACCGTCTGTCATTCTCAAACTATTCGGGTCCTGGATTTCATAGGAATAAACAGCTTTCACGCCTTTATCGATTCCGGCTTCTTTCAATCTTCTTTTAACAGCCTTTGCCAGATAGCAGTTTTTGGTTTTACTGATGTCGGTTACTTTTACTTTACCTGCTTCCATTTTGCCTCCGGCGCCCATACTGCTGACAATTTTTATTTTTTTTCGTTTGGAAGCAATAATCAGGTTTAATTTTGGTGTTATACTGTCGATACAGTCCATCACATAATCAAATTCATCCGTAACAATCTCAAAAGCCCTTTCCGGCGAAAGGAACTCTTTTATTCTGGTTAGCTGTAATTCGGGATTGATATCCATCAGACGGTCACCAACCACATCAATTTTTGGCTTGCCCACGGTAGAATGCAATGCGGGAAGCTGACGGTTAATATTGGTAATGTCAACAACATCACCATCAACAATTGTCATTTTTCCAACACCCGCCCTGGCAATAAATTCAGCTGCAAAAGACCCTACACCACCTACTCCAACAATCAATACGTTGGAATTCTTTAATTTTTCAAGACCTTCTTTTTTGAACAACAATTCGGCTCTTTCTGTCCACTGCGCCATTTTCTATAATTTATTTTTGTACTTATTTTTTAAAAACATTTTTAAAATTCTGCTCTACAATTCCCTGCAAATCTTCAGGATTTTTGCCTTTGTACTTCGAAGCTACGGCATATACCTCTTCTATTGTTTCTTCAATCGTATCCGTTTCCAGGAAAAAACGATTATCCGGAACATTTTTAAAAACCGATTCCAATTCCGGGTTCCGCAACAAATATTTACCAAAAGAAAGATAAAAACCATTGTCTAGCAATTGTCTGGCCAATTGTTCATTTTTTGAGAATCCGTGGATAATCATCGGAACCGTAATCTTTACATCATTCCTGATGGCTATTAATTCCTGAAACGATGCTACACAATGGATAACCACCGGTTTTTGATATTTTTGAGCCAATGCCAATTGTTTTCTAAATACTTCTTCCTGCAGGCTGAACGGAATTTCAATTCTTTTATCCAGTCCGCATTCGCCAACAGCCAGACAATTGGAAGTCTGTATTTTTTCTTCTATAACAGCAAGGTCATCTTCAACCCTATCCGCTACAATATACCACGGATGAATCCCTATCGAATACAACGGAATGGACGCATCGAATTCCTGCGGATATTGATTCACCAATTCCAGACAACCGGGATGGTTTGAGAATTTATGCGTATGGAGATTGTATAACAAAGCTTATTTTTTAAATTTTTTCACTCCTGCCTTAATTTCAATCGCAAGGTCATTTTCATGTGGAGGAATCGGGCATGAATATTTATGATTATAGGCACAATACGGATTATATGCCGTATTAAAATCAATAGAGATTGTATCGCCTTGTGGTATTTTCAAATCAATATACCTTCCGCCTCCATAGCTGTCAACTCCGGAAGTCAGGTCTGTAAAAGGCAAAAACAATGCATCCTTATATTCTTCTATTTTTTTCAAATCCAGACTTTGGTAAATATTTACCTTGAACTTTTTCCCGTCTATCGAAAAATGGGCTTCGCCATATTTCACATACATGGGTTTTCTGGAGGTAGTCGTTGGCATTTCAAAAGGTTTTTCGTCCGGAGTTCTTATGAACTTTGCATTGACGAAAAAATTTCCGTTTATGGGATAAAAATCCAAAGCCTTAAACGTTTTCAAATCTTTCTTTAGCAGGGGACTTTTTACCGAGTCGGCATATTCCGCATTTAATTCTTTCTGGAAAGCAACAACAGCTTCTTTATCAAAACTTTTTTGTGCCAACAAAACGGTCGATACCAATAAAAACAGCAGGTTGAAGAAGCTTTTCATGAATTTCAATTTTTATGCAAAAATAAGCAAAATTATCGATTACGCTTTCCAAAAAAAGGGAAGCAAACTTTGTAACTTTGTGTCAAAAATTGACTATCTGATGCTCCAAACGGCCTTCAAGCGCTATATTGATTCCTTTCGGGGATTTTCTAAAGAAATCTGGATACTGGCACTTATTACTTTCATCAACAGAACAGGAACAATGGTTCTTCCATTCCTTTCGAAATATATGAAAGAAGACTTGCATTTTGACTATGACGCCATTGGAACGGTTATGGTCTTTTTTGGTTTAGGGTCAATGATTGGTTCGTGGATTGGCGGAAAGCTTTCCGATAGGATTGGTTTTTACAAAATAATGATTTTCAGCCTGCTCACCAGTGGTCTGCTGCTAATTTTTGTGCAGTTTGTCACTTCATTTACAGGAATGTGTTTTGCCATGTTTGGTATTATGCTTATCGCAGATATGTTTCGTCCGGCCATGTATGTTTCTCTGGGAGCGTATGCCAAACCCGAAAACAGAACCCGGGCTTTTTCACTGGTCCGACTTGCAGTCAATTTAGGCTTTGCCGCCGGTCCGGCATTGGGAGGACTGATTATTATGGGAATTGGCTACAAAGGCTTGTTTTGGGTTGATGGTGCTTCCTGTATTATTTCCATACTCATTTTTGCTACATTGGTGAAAGAAAAGAAACTAGTTACCCATCAAGACCATGAGGATGCTGAAAAAGCGGTTGTAAAATCTGTATTTTGGGATGGTCCTTTCTGGATATTCCTTTTCGGAAGCTATTTAACAGCCCTGATTTTCTTACAGCTGTTCTCTACATTGCCGCTTTACCATTCCGAATGGTATCATATCACAGAATTCCAAACCGGATTGCTTATGTCGTTAAACGGACTGCTTATATTCTTTTTGGAAATGCCGATGGTGACTTCACTCGAAAGAAAACAGGTCAATCGTCTGAAGCTCATACTATGGGGTACCTTTCTGTTAAGCGTGAGCTTTTTTGTACTGCTTTTTGACAATTGGGCTGGCATACTGATTGTCAGCATGCTTTTTATGACCTTTGGAGAAATACTGAATTTTCCATTTACCAACTCTTTTGCTATGAGCCGGGCTCCAAAAGGACATGAAGGACGTTATATGGCCCTGTTCACCATGAGTTTCAGCCTGGCACATATTACAAGCGCCAAATTGGGGTTAGGAATTATTTCCCGCTAC
>JAGKTB010000428.1:0-3780 GCA_018993145.1 Flavihumibacter sp. | reverse complement strand
ACGCTCTTCCGATCTGCACGCTTTGGGAGTATAAATATGCCTTCCTACTAAATGCAGCTATTGGTATTACAGGTATGTGCCTCTTTCATACCTTTTCCGGTATTGTCCGGTTTTCGGGTATCCGGGATATTACCAGGGTTGTGAGTTTTGCCCTCTTTCAGCTCGTTTCCTGGCTGATTATCAGTGCCTTAACTGCCTCCATTGGCATCTTTGAGAATGTCCGTCTGGAGCTTTTACTGATCAATTGCTGCCTGGTTACCTTCCTTTTTACGGCTTTTCGCATCTTCGTAAGAGAGGTTTTCCATATTTCCGGCAACTTTCACAAAAGCAAACAACGCAAGCGCCGTATTATGATTTATGGCGCTGGTGACATTGGTCTGGCTACCAAAAAAGCACTTGAAATTGACCAGGATACCAAAATGCAAATCATTGGTTTCCTGGACGATAGCTTCTCCAAAGTGGTGACAAGTCTGGACGGTGTGAAAATTTATTCCCCAGAGTTGGCTTTCCGCAAGCTAATGGCACACCACAAGGTGGACGAAATGATCCTTGCTATACGCAGCCTGCCAGCTGAACGCAAAGAGAAACTCTTTGAATTCTGCTCTGCCCGTGGAGTAAAAGTTACTGTGATTCCACCCCTGCAGGAGTGGATCAATGGTATTTTCCGGATCAATCAGTTAAAAGAACTTACCATCGAATCCCTGCTCGAAAGAGATGAAATCAGTATCGATAACATTAGTGCCAAGCGGACTTATAATGAAGCTGTAATGCTGGTTACCGGTGCTGCTGGGTCAATCGGGAGCGAAATCTGTCGTCAATTGCTGAACTACCCGGTGGTTCAGCTCGTATTACTTGATCAGGCTGAATCTGCCCTCCACGATCTCAAACTCGAACTGGAATGTCTTAATAAGAATGTCGATATCTGCGTTGAAGTGGCTTCCGTTCGTGATAAATACCGGGTTGATAGCATCTTTGATCGTTATCGTCCCAATTTTGTATTCCATGCTGCTGCTTATAAGCACGTCCCTATCATGGAATATTTCCCAAGTGAATCAGTTCTCACCAACGTGAAAGGGACTCGGATAGTTGCCGATGCAGCGGTTAAATATGAGGTTAAGAAGTTTATCATGGTATCCACCGACAAGGCAGTAAATCCCACTAATATCATGGGAGCCTGCAAACGTGTGGCTGAAATGTATATACAGAGCCTTTCTGATCGCTCAAAAACTACCAAATTCGTTACCACCCGGTTTGGAAATGTGCTTGGTTCAAACGGCTCGGTAGTGCCATTGTTCAAAAAACAAATTCTTCAGGGCGGACCGGTTACGGTTACTCACCCCGATGTTACCCGCTATTTTATGACCATCCCTGAAGCCTGTCGCCTTGTACTGGAAGCCAGTGTTATGGGGCAGGGAGGTGATATTTTCGTGTTTGATATGGGCAAGCCTGTTAAGATTATTGACCTGGCCCGCAAAATGATCCGCCTCGCCGGCTACACACCCGGAAAGGATATGGAAATCAAATTTACCGGTCTGCGTCCCGGTGAAAAAATGTACGAGGAATTGTTCAAGGAGTCAGAGGAACTCCTGGCAACCCATCATCCGTTAATCATGAAAGCCCGGAAAATCAGTCTTGACCAGGAATGGCTGGAAAAAGAGATTAATGAGTTGGTAGAATCCGCCCTTCATCACAAACAGCAACGTATACGCCAACAAATCAAAGCTCTGCTGCCCGAATACCAGGAGCAAGCGTTGGAAGCTTAGGAATTAATAAAAAATGTTTATAAGAATAACCATCCTTTGTAGGGTGGTTTTTTTTATTTTAATGTTATTGATTTGCTTTCCCTCTTTCTTGAATTCTAACATTCCTTTCTCCACTATTTTCAATTGATTTCAACGTATTTCTGGTGAATCCAGTCATCGCAGAAACATCTTCAATGGCGGATATGTCAGAAAACACAACGGCCCAAACTTTCCGCATACCCGCTTAACCAGCCCTTTAAACCAGCTCGGTATCCTGCAATAAAACCTGGTTTTGGTTCTGATTCCCCAACCTGTGGCTATTGTTTGGTAGCAGGGGAGGAACGACCCCTTGTTGTCACTCCGGTTCTATTTCTACCAACCTGATCTTAAGGTAACCAGACGTAACCACGACGTAACCATGAGGTAACCATGAGGTTTCCATCAGGTTACAAACAGGTTACAAATAGGTAACATGGAGCTTAGTTTCCTATTTAGAAATCCTATTAAAAACCAAAAAATGGCAAGAAACAAAAACAATATCCTCGCCCGCGGCTTCAGTGGAGCAGTAGGCAAACAATTGGTGCTCCGTACCTGTGGGGAACGTACCTTCCTGGCGAACCGGCCCAGCAAAAATCCCAATCGTGTTCCAACACCCGCACAAGAAGCTGTGCAGTTGAAATTTCGCGAGGCGGTGATCTACGCCAAAGCAGCTATCCAGGATCCGGCATTGAAACTGGATTACCAGGCTGTCGCAAGACCCGGTCAATCTGCCTTCAATGTTGCCTTTAACGATGCCTACAAAGGCCCGGAATTGTCCAACCTCAATACCGAAGCCTATGCCGGCAACCCGGGTGATATCATCACGGTACGTGCCATCGATAATTTCTTTATTGATTCCGTTCGGATCAGCATTCTGGATTCAACCGGATCAGTATTGGAAGAAGGTGCAGCCACACCCAATGCAAACGGGCTTGATTTCAGTTATATGGCAACCCAGTCCAATGCCAGCCTGGCAGGCACTACCATTCGTGCCGTGGCGGAAGATCTGCCAAAGAACAGAACCATCCTTGATAAAGTCCTTTGATCATGGAACTGTTCTTATACCGCGAATACCATCCGTTGGGAACCAATGGTATCCTTGTCTGCAACAACAACCTGGTTTGTTATACCATTGAACTGCCCTGGTTAGATAACCGCCGAATGGTATCCTGTATACCCGAAGGTCGTTATCAGTTGGTGGAGCGATACAGCGAAAAGCACCGGTTTCACCTGTTGGTGAAAGGTGTTCCCGATCGTACGCTGATTCTGATCCACCCTGCCAACCATGCAGCCAAAGAGCTCAAAGGTTGCATAGCTCCGGTAACAGAACTAACGGCCCCGGGTAAGGGAAAAGGATCCGCCCGTGCATTCAAGGTTTTGATGCGCCTCGTTTTTAAATCCATATCCGATGAAGAACCTATATGGCTGCAGATTAGCAAACTGCCGGCCAATTCATCACCCGTAAAATTCAATACACTATGAAACAGCACGAAATAGACAGGCTCTCTATTATAGGTCGCGCCAATGCCGAAACGCCCAGTTTCTTTTTGAAGCTGCGCAACATTGGTTTGGTACTGGCTTCTGTCAGTGCCGCCATTTTGGCTGCGCCGATCACGCTGCCCGCAATCGTCAGCACCATCGCCGGTTATATCGGTGTAGCAGGTGCCGTTGCCAGCGCAGTAAGTCAGGTTACGGTTAAAGGTTAACCGTTAGTTTGGATGTGCGAATGCCCGGCCAATTGGCCGGGCATTTTTTATGGCGTGAAAATTGGATAGGCTGTAATGCAATACTGGTGGGAATTACGGCGTTTAATGTTTCGAGTGGCTACTTCAAACAGATTTCTCATGCGTCAGTTTCTTCCCGGTCTAAAAAACTTAGTATAACCGAAGTTTATGTAATTACCTGCTCCAATTGCATTAATCTATTCTGTAATATTTCACCTATTCGTACCTACCAAACGCCTGTTGGTGTAGATCCGGAGGGCGGCGGTTATGGTAAG
>JAGKTB010000427.1:0-5661 GCA_018993145.1 Flavihumibacter sp. | reverse complement strand
CCACCAATGGTATGGAATTCAGTTTAAGCAGTTATAATATTCAGGCTAAAAAACCGGGTGGTTTTACCTGGCGGACAGATGTAAATGCATTTTTCAATCGTGAAAAAATTGTTGCCCTTCAACAGGGATTACAACAGGATATCGCGAATGGCTGGTTTGTTGGTCAGCCTATGACGGTGATTTATGATGTTCGGAAAATCGGTATCTGGCAATTAGGAGAAGAAGCAGAAGCTGCACAATACGGGCAGGCTCCTGGTGATATAAAGCTGGAAGACGTTAATAAGAACAATGCAATTGGTCCGGAAGACCGCCAGATCATTGGTGATTTTCAGCCGAACCTGGTAGCAGGTTTGACCAATAGTTTCAGTTTTAAAGGATTTGATCTGAACGTAGTAATGTTTGGAAGATTTGGTCAAACTGTAGCAGCTACTTATTTGTCTGCAGATGGTGGTGCTGCAGGTTATCCTTTCTTCCTGAACAGTCGTGTCAATCAGCATAAAATCAACTATTGGACACCAACCAATCCTACCAATGATTTTCCTCAGCCTGATGCAAGCCGTGATGCTCAATTGTATACTTCTACATTAACCTACAGAGATGGTTCATTTATTAAAATAAGAACCATTGATCTTGGGTATACATTTAAGAAAGCCTTGCTGGAAAAACTGAAAATGCAATCCTTACGGGTATATGTATCTGCTCAGAATCCGTTCATTTTATGGGCGCCGCTGGTTCGCGATGGATTGGGAATTGATCCGGAAGGAAACGGCACAGGTAATGCTGTCAACTCCAATGCTGGTGGTGGATCTCCTGTTCAAACCAGAGCCATTACTGTGGGTATGGGTGTTCCGCCAAGTCGGTTATTCATTTTTGGCGTAAACCTGAATTTCTAACCGAAAAAAATCAAACGATGCGTATAAAAATAGTTAACTACAGTTTAGTTCTTGCCCTGATTTCAGTTATTGCGGCAGGATGTAGCAAGGTGTTGGATGAGCAGCCCAGAGCGGGAATTGATCCATCCTATTTCCGCACCCCGGAAGGTATCCAGGGTGGTATTGCAGGTATTTATTCTTCCTTCCGCGGTCATTGGGGTACACAAATTTTCACGCAGCTTTTTAATGCGGGTAGTGATGAATTTCAGAAAGGAGCGGCAGCGGATGTGCAGCATTGGTACACTTTCAATAATGCTCAGATCAGGACAGAAGCAAACAACTATGCCGGTTTCTGGAATTCCATGTTCATTAATATCAATACAGCGAATGGTGTGCTCGAATATGGGGCTGCGGCCAATATGCCGGAAGCAACCAAAACCCAGGTATTGGCACAGGCCAAATTTTTACGTGCTTTCTGCTATTTCTACCTGGTAACTACTTTCGGTGATGTTCCATTGCATGTTGACTTTAATACAGAAGAATCCACCGCAGATTCACGCGCTCCGGAAGGAGAAGTATATGCACAGATCATTAAAGATTTAACAGAAGCCGCGCAGGATCTGCCTAACCTCCCTGCGCCTGGAACAGGTAAACCTGCTACCAAGGCAACTGCTTTGTTTCTGCTTTCCAAAACCTATTTGTGGAGAGGCTGGTCAACTGCTGCACAGTCTGGTGATTTCAACAGTGCCTACACCATTGCAAAAGACCTGATTGATAACAAGGCTCAGTACGGTTTAGACCTGTTACCTTATTTCCCGTCTGTGTTTAAGGAAGGAAATGAGTACAGTCCGGAAGTGCTGATGGTAATTGATCGTACCAAGGATCTTAAATTTGGCCAGAATTCAAATCCGGGAACTTTTGCCTCCAATCCTCAGGAGAACAAATCGAATTTCTTCTTTCGCCCCAACTATCCTGCGATTAATGCCAACTATCCGGCAGGTGGTGGAGCCAATCTTACCGTGCGTGATGTAAACAATGGAAGACCTTTCCAGCGGATTCGTCCCAATACCCGGTATGTCATTGATGTGGCATTCGCAAATCGGGAAACTGATTCCCGTTATGATGGTACCTTCCAAACAGTATGGTTATCGAATAGTTCTCCTATGTCTGCAGTGGGTTCACCTGGCGCTACTACTCCGCGTGGTCAATTGATAAATGGTGTCGATACATCCATCTGGATGGCTGACAGGGTGGTAACCAGCCAGGAAAGAGCTAACTTCAAAGGAGTAATTTTTGAACCGGAGCATCTGCCAGGCGCCACTGTTCGATACACTGCCAGTTATTATCCAAATCTTCGCAAATGGGATGATTCTACCAGGGCCGATATGAATGATTACTCGGATCGCCCATTCATACTCTTCCGGTTTGCAGAAGTATATCTGATAGCAGCTGAAGCAGCTATTCAGGGAGGTGCAACTCCACAGGATGCTGCGGCGATGATAAATGTATTGAGGACAAGAGCCGCACTTAAACGGAATCAATCTCCGGCTGAATACACTGCTGCAGTTGCAGCTCAACAGGTTAGCGCAGCTGACATGACGATTGATTTTCTCCTCGATGAACGCAGCCGGGAACTCTTTGGTGAGTATACCCGGTGGTGGGATCTGGCACGTACGAGAAGACTTGTGCAACGTTTAAAAGCCTACAACCCTGAAGGTGCAGATGGGGTACAGGAACATCATCGGTTGAGGCCAATTCCCCAGGAGCAAATAGACCTGGTAACAGAAGGACCTGCATTCCCACAAAATACTGGTTATGAATAATAAGTAAGAGGCCGAAAAGCATATGGCTTGGTTATCCATATTCTGGAACAGGAAGAATTTTTCTTCCTGTTCCTTTCCATTTTAAGCAGTTTATTATGGTTAGGCATTTCTTCTTAATAGCGTTGCTTTTATTTTGCATACCCGGGTCTTCCCAACATTCGAGCCATAAAGAACCAACGGGAAAAGCCAATCGTGCGCATCAGTGGGGTGAAGTGATTATGGCCTGCACCGCTAATGATACGGATCGTTTTCGGCCACGCCCCACCGTTACTTCCCGTTTTCTGGGACTAATCTGGACAGCTGCCTACGATGCATGGTCGAGGTACGATGATAAAGCTGTTCCGGTTTATTTGTCTGATGTGAAGCGTCGTCCGGCTGTTGAGCGGGCGCTGAAAAACAAAGAAATCGCGATTAGTTATGCAGTATATCGGACTGCACTTATTTATTTTTATACTGATTCGCTGCTGCTGAAAGAGACAATGATAAAAATGGGTTTGGATCCCTCTGATTTTTCACTTGACCCTGGTACTCCAATCGGTATTGGGAACCTTGCTGCGAAACAGGTAACTGAAAAAAGGGCTCGTGATGGCTCTAATCAATTGGGTGATGCTCCAGGTTCAGATGGGAATGCATATGCAGATTATACGGCATATCAACCGGTAAACTCTCCAGACCAATTAGTTGAGCTGGCGAGATGGCAGCCGAAATATTTTTCTGATGGAAAAGGAGGAAGATTTGCGCCAGCCTGCCTTACTCCTCATTGGGGGCGGGTAAAACCCCTATTGATAGATTCCGGTAGTCAGTTCAGACCGGGGCCGCCACCTGCAATTGGTTCTGAACAACTCAAAAATGAAATCCGCCAGGTGGTGGATCTTCAGAGTAAACTTACAGATGAACAAAAAGCCCTGGTAGAATTCATGCGCGATGGGCCAAAATCTGTACAACAGGCAGGCCATTGGTTTATGTTTGGGCAGCAGGTTTCTATCAGAGATCAACACACCCTGGATCAGGATGTTCAAATGTTCTTTCTGATTGAAGCTGCGGCGATGGATGCCTTTATCGCATGCTGGGATGCCAAAATGCACTATGATTTTGCAAGACCTTATTCACTGGTTCATGATCTTTATGCAGATTCCATCATTCAGTTGTGGGCAGGTCCGGAAAAAGGTATGATATTGGCACCTGGTAGGGACTGGCGACCTTATTCTCCTGAAACCTTTTTATGTCCGCCTTTTCCCTCTTATGTATCTGGTCACAGTACCGTTAGTGCAGCCTGTGCTGAGATTCTTCGCTTATTCAAAGGAAATGATCATTTCGGACATCGTGTTACACTGCTACCTGGTGCATTAACAGAGCCGGATCGTACGGGAAAGCCAGTGGAATTGTTTTTTTCCAGTTTTACTGAAACAGCAGAAATGGCTGGAATTTCACGTGTAATGGGCGGCTATCATATTCAATCTGAAAATACAGAAGGATTGAAATTGGGCCGAAGCATTGCAAGAGAAATCTGGAACAAATACCGACAATTTGCCGGAAAAAATGAATAGTTTGAAAAATACTGAACATCATGCCTGTAAATAAAATAGTTCGTGACCTGGGTTTGCTTTTTGCACTGATTAGCCTGTTAATTGCCTGCAATCAGAATGAGGCCAGCAAGACAGCCGAAGCAAAAATATTCCGCAAAGTACCTTCCACTGAAAGTGGTATCACTTTTATGAACCTGGTGGATGAAAATTATCACAAAAACTATTTTGACAGTTTTGCTTATGTGTATAATGGTGCCGGAGTAGCAGTTGGCGATATTAACAATGATAGTCTGCCTGATATTTATTTTACAGGCAATGAAGTTCCCAATAAACTCTATTTGAATCTGGGTAATTTAAAATTCAAAGACATTACAACGGAAGCCGGTGTGGATGGATGTGAAGGCTGGGACAATGGCGTTACGATGGTAGATATAAACAATGATGGTTTGATGGATATCTATGTGTGTAAAGGGGGATACAGGGATACAGATGCGTCCAGAAAAAACCTCTTATATGTAAACCAGGGAAATCTGAAATTTAAAGAGATGGCCGCTTCCTATGGCATCGCCGACAGTGGTTATTCTCAGCAGGCGCTGTTTTTTGATATGGATAATGACAATGATCTGGATCTTTATATAGCCGCACGTCCGGACTCCTTTTATCTTGGATTGTCCCAGATGGTGAAAGGAAAAAGAAATCCTCCCGATCATAGCCGAAATAAACTTTACCGCAATGATCAGGGCAGGTATACAGAAATCGGTAAACAGGCCGGAATCGGAAACACCTATGGATATGCGCTTTCTGTTACCAATGCAGATTTGAATAATGATGGATATGAGGACATTTTCATCTCCAATGATTATGCGGATAACGACTACATGTTCATTAATCAGGGGGATGGTACATTTAAAGACCAGATAAAAACAGCAACCAATCACAACTCCCTTTTTTCGATGGGCGCGGATATTGCCGACATCAATAATGACGGAAGGGAAGATATTATGGTAATGGAAATGTTGCCGGAGAATTATAAAAGATCCAAAGTATCGATGCCCCGCATGGATGTGGAAGGATTCTGGGCAATTGTTGACAGTGGATTCCAGCGTCAGTACATGCACAATGTTTTACACCTGAATCAGGGAAATCTTTTCTTCAGTGATATAGCTCAGCTTGCCGGAGTTTCTAAAACAGAATGGAGCTGGTCAACTTTACTGGCAGATTTTGATAACGACGGACAGCGTGACATATTTGTAGCAAATGGATACAGACGTGATTTGTTTGACGGAGATATCCTTGAAAAACAAAACGCATATGTAAAAGCAAATGTGCATAAATACACATCGGCTGATGATATGTTTGAGCGCGGCTTTAAAGAGTATATTGAAATCTATGATCCGATAAAAGTTCGTAATTATCTGTTCAAAAATACAGGTGATCTGC
>JAGKTB010000052.1:0-9409 GCA_018993145.1 Flavihumibacter sp. | reverse complement strand
TTTTTTGTGCGGAAAGTGTTGCTGGTAAAATACTCTTATGCCTTCATCATTATGCCAGGTGGCGTTGGAACCATGGACGAATTCTTTGAAACGCTTACCCTGGTTCAAACCAAAACAATTATTCAGTTTCCAATCGTATTAATTGGTAAGGCATTTTATCAGCCCTTGATGGATTACCTGGAATTTATGAAAGAGCAAAAGACCATTGGAGAACATGATCTTGATCTGGTATTATTAACAGACGATATAGGAGAAGCAATGGATCATATCAATAAATACATTGGTACTAATTATCAAAAGAAACCACGTAAAAGCTTGTGGTGGTTATTCGAAAAAAAATAGACGGATGGAAATAGTAGATGATGCTGAATATGAATGCAGTTCCTGCGGTGCCGGTTTACAACCAGAGGAAGTGATCTGTCATCAATGCGGACAACCAACCATTCCTCATGAAGAGTGGGATGGTGCGTATGAGCGGTACCGTTTGATGGTGGTTATTTTTTTCAGTATCAATCTTTTCGTGTGCCTGTTGTTTAATTTCTGGCCCCCGGCTGGAGAAACGATTACTGGTTTGGTGCTGATAGATGGTTTTTTATTGAGCTGCGGACTTTTTTTCGCTTACCTGTTATGGCCGGAAATTAAACCGCTTTTGAAGTGGAATAATTTTGCCTGGTGGCGACTCATACTGCTGGTCGTTATGGCAGTTGGTGCTGCATTGGTGGTTAACTACGGCGTGAAATGGATTAATGAAAAAATATTTGAACGCGAACTTTATTACTATTCTTCTTTCCGTCATCTGCCGTATCCTAAAACAACCATGTTTCTGCTGATTGCATTGGTTCCGGCATTTTCAGAAGAACTGGCGTATCGTGGAATTATCCAGGCAGGCTTATTAAAAATAATGCACGGCAGACAGGCAGTAGTGCTTACTGCGCTTCTGTTTGCCATCATTCATATGAGCCTGATCTCCTTTGTCTGGTTACTACCTTTTGCCTTGTTCCTCGGTTGGTTAAGACAACGCATGAATACGCTCTGGTATGGTGTTGTAATTCACTTTTGTTTCAATGCAACTACCTGCCTGATGGAATTGTTGGAACTCGGTTTACTGTGAAGAAACGAATTTCAGTCCGATGATGGAAGCGATTAAGGTTGTCAGGAAAAACAATCTCCAGAACTCAGCCGGCTCCCGGAAATAAAAGATGCCAACCAACACAGTTCCCACTGCACCTATCCCAGTCCAAACGGCATAAGCAGTACCGATCGGAAGTGTTTGGGTAGCTTTATACAAAAGGAACATACTGATGGATAGGCATACAAAGAAGCCTATCATCCAGTAAGTGGAGGTGAGGCCGGTTGTTTCCTTTGCCTTCCCCAGGCAGGTTGCAAATCCCACTTCAAAAAATCCGGCAATGATCAGTAAGACCCAGTTCATGGTTGGCGAAGTTTTTCATGATTAATCTTCCAGGATCGGTCGCAGCCAACGGGTGATTTCTTCTATCGAAAGCCCCTTTCTGCTGGCATAATCTTCGAGCTGATCCTCCTTGATTTTTCCTACACCAAAGTACTGACTTTGCGGATGAGCGAAATACCAGCCGCAAACCGAAGCAGCAGGATACATTGCCAGTGATTCGGTAAGTGTGATTCCGGTAGTTTGCTCTCCGCCCAATAAATGGAATAGTTTGTATTTCTCCGTATGATCGGGACATGCAGGATAACCGGGAGCCGGACGAATACCCACATATTTCTCTTTGATCAATTCTTCATTGGTGAGCTGTTCATCTTTTGCATAACCCCACCAGTCGGTCCGAACTTTGGCATGCAGCCATTCCGCCAGTGCTTCCGCCAGTCGGTCTGCCAGAGCCTGCAGCATAATTTTATTGTAATCATCGTGTTGCTCCATGAAATGCTGCAGATGCGGTTCAATGCCTTCAATCGTTACAGAGAAGGCTCCGATATAATCTTCTTTACCGGCAGTTTCAGGGGCAATAAAATCAGCCAGGGAGAAATTCGGTTGTCCGGGTGCTTTTTTAATCTGCTGGCGCAAACACTCCAGGTTATAATAACTTTCATCCGTGTGCAGGCGGATGCTGTTACCGGTTGAAACAGCCGGCCAGAAACCAGCCACTGCTCTTGCATTCAACCATTTTTCATCCACTATTTTCTTCAGCAGGGCCTGCGCATCATTGTAAAGTTTGGTGGCTTCCTTACCGATCACTTCATCTTCCAGCAATTGCGGGAAGCGGCCTCCCAGTTCCCAGGCGATGAAAAAGGGCGCCCAGTCAATGAATGGCACAAGTTCGTTTAAGGGTACCTGTTGTAATACTCTTGTACCCGTGAACTGAGGTTTCACAGGTTCGTAAGACGACCAGTCAATGGCTGTTTTATTAGCCGAAGCTTTTTCGAAATCCAGGTAGGTTTTGATGGTTTTTTTCTTCTCAAAATCAATTCTGAGCTGTTGATATTCTGCAACGGTGTCGTTCAATAGTTTATCCCGCTGTTCATTGCTTAACAGAGAACTTGCCACTGTAACACTTCTTGAAGCATCCAGTACATGAATTACCCCATTGTCGTATTGCGGTGCGATTTTAACGGCAGTATGCATGCGGCTGGTAGTAGCGCCACCAATCAACAGGGGTTGCTTCATGCCCCTGCGTTTCATTTCATGCGCTACGTGCACCATTTCATCCAATGATGGTGTGATCAATCCACTAAGGCCGATGATGTCTACATTTTCTTTGATGGCCGTATCCAGAATTTTATCTGCCGGCACCATTACACCCAGGTCAATGATATCGTACCCATTACATCCCAATACCACACCCACAATATTTTTACCAATATCGTGTACATCACCTTTTACAGTGGCGAGTAATACTTTAGCAACGGAACCCTGCTGGGCAGCCGGATTGTTTTTCTTTTCTTCTTCAATAAAGGGAGTGAGCCAGGCCACGCTTTTTTTCATCACGCGGGCGCTTTTTACTACCTGGGGAAGGAACATTTTACCGGCACCAAAAAGATCTCCAACCACGTTCATTCCATCCATTAAGGGACCTTCAATTACATCCAGTGGCCTGGGGTATTTCTGTCTTGCTTCTTCTGTATCTATTTCAATATAATCGGTAATGCCATTGATGAGAGAGTGGGTAAGTCTTGTTTCCACCGGTTCTTTTCTCCAGGCTTCGTCCTTCACGGTTACCTTCCCCTTGGCTTTTACTGACTCAGCAAAAGCGATCAGTTTTTCTGTAGCCTCGTTATTATCGTTGTTCCGATTCAGGATAACGTCTTCGCACAACCGACGTAGTTCCGGTTCGATTTCATCATACACTACCAGCTGACCTGCGTTCACAATTCCCATATCCATGCCAGCTTTAATGGCATGAAACAGAAACACGCTGTGCATGGCTTCACGCACATGGTCATTCCCGCGGAAAGAGAAAGAGAGGTTACTCACGCCACCACTTATCTTCGTAAGAGGCATTCTTTGTTTGATGATTCGGGTTGCTTCGATGAAATCAACAGCATAGTTATTATGTTCTTCCAGTCCGGTAGCTACTGCAAAAACATTCGGATCAAAAATGATATCCTGTGGATCAAAGCCCACTTCCTTCACCAATATATCATAGGCGCGGGAGCAAATATCCACTCGTCGTTGCAACGTATCTGCCTGTCCCTGTTCATCAAAAGCCATCACCACTACTGCGGCTCCGAAGAGTTTACAGATAGTAGCTTCCCGTTTGAATTTTTCCACTCCTTCTTTCATGGAGATGGAGTTCACGATGCATTTACCCTGCACGCATTTTAAGCCCGCTTCAATGATCTCAAATTTGGAAGAGTCAATCATGATGGGTATACGGGCGATATCTGGTTCACTTTGCAGGAGGTTCAGGAATTTGGTCATGGCCTGCACGCCGTCGAGCAATGCATCATCCATGTTTACATCCAGAATCTGTGCACCATTTTCCACTTGCTGGCGGGCAACAGAGAGTGCTTCCTCGTATTGGTTATCGCGAATGAGACGCGCAAATTTTTTAGATCCGGTTACGTTGGTGCGCTCTCCAATATTTACAAAATTTGTTTCCGGACGAACAATCAGTGGTTCTAAACCGGCGAGGCGCAAAAAGGGATAAATCGTACTCATGCTTCAGTTTCAGTTGCGATGACAGGTAAGGAACGAGGTTTGAATTTTTTTACATGCTCTGCTATGTGCCGGATGTGGTCCGGTGTGGTACCACAGCATCCACCCACGATGTTGACAAAACCTTCGCGGGCCCAGTCTTCCAGGAAATGCGCGGTTTGTTCAGGTTGCTCATCGTATTCACCCATGGCGTTGGGCAAACCTGCATTCGGATAGGCGGAAGTATAACAGGCCGCGATCTGGCTCAACTCTTCAATATGACTGCGCATATCAGCTGCACCCAGCGCACAGTTCAAGCCAACACTCAGCGGATGTGCATGCATAACCGAAATATAAAAAGCTTCCAGTGTTTGTCCGGATAAAGTGCGACCAGAAGCATCTGTAATCGTACCACTGATCATGATGGGTAATTCGGGTTGCCCCGGATGATCCTGGAAATATTTTTTCACTGCGAAGATGGCAGCTTTGGCATTGAGGGTATCAAAGATGGTTTCAATCAGTAAGATGTCAACACCACCTTTTACCAGCCCGTCAATTTGTTCGTAATACGCTTCCACTGCTTCATCCCATAGGAGTCCGCGGTAACCAGGATTGTTAACATCCGGGGAGAGGCTGAGTGTTTTATTCAGAGGGCCAATCGCGCCAGCAACAAAACGAGGTTTGGAAGGATCCTTCGCAGTATAATCATCTGCTGCTTTTCGCGCAATGCGGGCTGCTGCTACATTGATCTCATGTGCCAGTGCCTGCATGTTATAATCTGCGAGGCTCACCTGCTGTGAGTTGAAGGTATTGGTTTCAATAATATCGGCACCGGCTTCCAGGTATTCGCGGTGGATGCCTTCGATGATTGCGGGTTGCGTGAGGCAGAGCAGATCGTTGTTGCCTTTCAGATCGGAGGGCCAGTCCTTGAAACGTTCACCGCGATAATCTGCTTCGGTTAGGCGATGCCGTTGGATCATGGTACCCATGGCGCCATCAATGATCAGGATGCGTTGCTCCAGTGCTTTACGAATGTCTTTCATAATCTCTTTATCAACAGTTGTTGTAACCAACAGTTGGCATGCACTATAAACGCGGGGGAAACAAAAAGAGGGAGTTTCGGGAGGCGTTTATTAGTTCAGTTAAGCGCTGTTGGCGTTGCCAGGTCGAACAATAAACAAATCCCCCTGGCGGAGCAAAGATAGGGAAAACGGGGAGAATGGAAGATGGAGGAAAGGAAGAAAGGAGAAGGGAACAGCGGTCTTCCATTCCTCCCTCTTCCTTTCCTCCATCTTCCATGCCTAGGCCTTCAGATTCTCCACAGGCATCCTATGCTGCAGGCTGCGGGCGAGGGTCATTTCATCCGCGTATTCAAGTTCACCGCCAAAAGCGATGCCACGGGCTATGGTGGTAACCTTCACCGTGGAGGGTTGTATCTTTTTTTGAATGTAGTAGATAGTAGTATCACCCTGGATGGTTGGGTTCAGTGCGAAAATCAGTTCCTGGATTCCGTCTTCCTGTACACGTTTAACAAGTGGCTCAATATAGAGCTGATCAGGACCCACACCATCCAGCGGAGAGATGATGCCCCCAAGTACATGATAGGTTCCGTTGTATTGCTGGGTGCTTTCAATTGCAATTACATCGCGGATGGATTCCACTACGCAGATGAGTTCCTGCTTGCGCATTGGGTTGGAGCAGATGGAACAGAGGAGGCTGTCAGAGATATTATAGCAACGCTGGCAGATATGGGTATCCTTTCGCATACGTAAAAGTGCCGCGCCAAAAGCCTCCACTTTTTCAGGTTCCTGTTTCAGTAGGTGCAATACCAGTCGAAGGGCAGTTTTCTTTCCGATTCCGGGTAACTTGCTAAACTCATTCACCGCTTGTTCCAATAAGGCAGAGGGTAATTGCATCCTGCAAAATTAAGCATCTACAGGGTGATATCGATCTCGTTATCCCAGTTGCCTTTGATGGTTATCTTCTTACCAACGGCTTTCACTTTTTCGGGCTGTCTTTTTTCACCGAAGAAGCTGCCATAATCCCATTTGCCATTCTGGTTTTCATCAAAGAGAATACGGATTTCAAATTCAGCCGGACGGAACCGTGCAATGCGTAATTCCTTACCAGGGATGGGATAGCTGAAGGCGACTTTATCATTCTGCACCAGTTGTAATACCGGGTGTAAACTGGTATCAATATTGGGGAATCGGAACCGGATGCTGCCATAATCACTGTCCTTCATCGTGCGGAATGAAATGGTATCGGTTTTTAAGATCGATTTGCCCAGGCTGTCCTCAGCCATTCCTTCCTGAGCAATCAGCTTGAAACCCTGGTCAATCGGCCAGTTGTAGAACAGGGAGTAAAGCTTTCCTGTGCTATCCACTTCCAGGCGGTAGGCCAGGGGCTTGAACTGTTCATCTGTCAGGATCAGTTTGGAACTGTCGAAGCTTTTCAGGGAATCCGGGAAATTCAATACCAGGGTTTTAAGTACATCGAAGGTGCTGTTTTCCAGGTTGAGACCAAATCGCAACCGGCGATCCTGCTCTTCTTCTTTTTCTTTTTTGCGGGTGGTGGGTGCAGCAGGTTTCTTAGGCTTCTGTGGTGGTGCGGGTTCCGCATAAGCATAGAGCTGAATGGGCTCCCGCTTCTGCTCATTCAATACCAGGGTTTGTCCATAAAAAGCAAACAACTGGGTAGGATCACTGTACTGCGGCACACCTTCATTCTTCAATGCGAAGAGATTATAGGAGCCGGGTGACAGGTTATGGAAATGGAAATTACCGGAGCTGTCAACTTTGGTATAATACCTCGGACGTTCTTTTACTACCGCGGAATCATCCAGGTTGCGATGCAGCAATACAATCATGGTAGAATCGTGCTTGCCGGTTTGCGCCAGGATCACATTCCCTGTAAGCTCAAGGGAATCAATATAATTGCCGGTTGAGAAAGTATAGGTGAAATTGGTCAGCGGATTGTTTTCATTGACATCGCGGATTGCTTTTCCAAAATTGAACGTATAGGTAGTATTGGGCTCCAGGGTATCACGCAGGCGAACACTTACCGTACGCAGGCGAGACTCCACTGTCGGGTTGATTTTAGGAGTCGGACTCACCAGCAGGTTTTGCTGAATCTGGTCGAGGTTCACATATTCATTGAAGGTGAACACGATCCGGTTCCCTTTGAAATTCAGGGTAGAATCCTTGGGCTGAAGCAAAACGGGAATCGGGGGAATAGTGTCTTTGGGTCCGCCCAGCGGTGGAATAATATTCGCGCAGCTTTCTGCCAGTGTAATCAGGAAAAGCAGGGCCAGGAACAGCAGGAGGCTGCCAGTGGCTTTTTGTGGAATCTTTTTAGGTGATCGGGTGAAATTCGCTTCCATTGAAGGTGCAAACTTAACCGATTTGCGGGCATCCTGAACCATTTTCCTGTAATGGGGTTGTTAAAGCAGCAATTTCAAATCATGGCTGTATACTCTTTAAAAACCGTTCAGGTAATTCCCGTCACCCTTGAGAAGGCCTGGGATTTTTTTTCAAGTCCGGCTAACCTGGCTACCATCACGCCCCCGCACATGGGTTTCAATATTATTTCCAAACATCATGGGGCTAAGATGTACCCCGGACAAATCATTGAATACACGGTGAAACCCTTGCTGGGGATTCCCCTGTATTGGATGACGGAAATCACACATGTGGAGGAGGGGAAGTATTTTGTAGATGAGCAGCGATTTGGGCCCTATAGCCTCTGGCATCACCAGCACCATTTCCGCGAGGTACCGGGTGGGGTGGAGATGACGGATATCGTACATTACAAAATACCCCTGTGGATCCTGGGAGATATCGCGAATGCGCTCTTCGTGCGCAAGCAGTTGCAAGGCATATTTGATTACCGGTTCAAGAAGGTAGAGGAGTTGTTTAACCCGGCATCCTTGCGATATACTTCTCAATCTGCTTGATCTGATCAGCGATCTGCGGAGTTGTAGGCTTCAGCGCTTTGGCCTTGCGGAAGAAATCCTTGGCGGCGCGGAACTCTCTTTTGGTCATCATGATGGAGCACAACTGCAGGTAGGCTGCGGCTTCGTTTTCCTTATCTGGCAGGCCTTTGCGCAGGGCGGACCGGATATAACTTTCGCCGGTTTTCATGTCGTTTTTCTGTAAAGCGATCATGCCCATTTGCAGGAGGGAAGCGCCCTCAGCTTCTTTCATCGGCATACCGAGATCGAGGCCTTTTTTCATCATTTTTTCAGCCCCGTCGTAGTCCTGTTTCATCATCGCGATATTACCCTTGAGGGTATAATACACGGAGCGGATGGGTTTATACAGCAGGTTGGGGTATTTGATCTGGTTGAGGATACGCTCGGCACCCTCCATATCACCTGTTTCCATATATTCCTGGATCAGGCGCATGGGACCGAAGAAGAAATGCCCGAAAATCAGCACAACACCCACCAGGTAGGCGATAAAGGCTGGCCAGAAACCTGCGTAAATATTGGTAACGATGGCGATGGCCAGGAAAAGAAAACCCAGCAACAATCTATAGCGAATAACAAAATTGTAAAACTTCATAGTTCAGAAATGGACCGCAAAGTTAAGGAAATCAGGGGCTCGCCGGTACCTGTCAAAAATCATCATTGATTTCAATCCAGTAGCCATCGGGATCTTTCAGATAGATCTGCCGGATACCGTCCACTCTTTTAGTAACCGTGAATGCTTTGCCTGGCCAGTCTTCAAAGTGGATGCCTTTGGCTTTGAGTTTTTCAAGCAATTCGTCCATTTTGCCGGTGGAGAAGCAGAGATGAGTGTTTTTTTCGGCCTCGGGAGGGTTAGCGCGGCCCGAGATCAGGTGCAGGTGGGCGTTTTCGCTGACACTGAACCAGGTATGGCGACCATCATGGAAAGGTTCGGGAATGGTATCAAGGCCGATTATATCCCTATAAAAATTGGTGCTGGTTTCCAGGTTGGTAACATACAGGGCGATGTGATTGATGCGAATCTGCATAGCTGGTTTGGTTTTGGATGGCGCGCGTTTTTTCTGTGCCTGCGTTACGTTGGTCAGGCTCAAACTAAGAAAGCCTATCACCAGGGCGATAAGCATCCTGCAGGTTTGGGCAGTTGGAGGGTTGTTTGTAGACGGTTTCATATGCCGATTTTCAACCCGAAAGCTAGCCAATAAATCAGTTGTTCAACCGGTCAAAACCATTATTTTTGCCAGCCCGGAATAAAAAAGTTCCGCTGGTCCCGTAGTTCAATGGATAGAATAGGAGTTTCCTAAACTCTAGATACAGGTTCGATTCCT
>JAGKTB010000426.1:0-4358 GCA_018993145.1 Flavihumibacter sp. | reverse complement strand
AATTAAGTGAGATGTGAGACGTGAGACGTGAAAAATTAAAAATGATTATAGTCCGGATGTTAAAGGTGTTTTGGCAGCGCTGCGTTTGATGTATTCGCCCCAGGTCAGGTTGTCTTTTCCAGGCTGCTGCGCCATCGCTTTTTCAATGGCATAATTGGCAGCTGTTTCGACTACCCAGGCAAAATTATCTTCTCCTACACTCTTGATTTCTGCGTCGGGAGCGGGATTACAGAAATCGATCGCATAGGGAATGCCATCTCGTACAGCCAATTCCACCGTGTTGAAGTCATAGCCCAGATAATGGTTGATTTTTAAAACAATCTCTTCCATTTGTTTGAGTCGTTCCGGGCTGGGAGAGAAGCCTGCCTGGTAACGGAGATGGTGCGGGTTGCGTGGCTCATAGGGCATGATCCTTACATATTTACCCCCGATGCAATAACAGCGGTAATATTCTTCAAAAATGATTTCTTCCTGTAATAGCATTACCAACTCACCGGTTTCACCATGTTTCTCAAAAAAGTCTTCCATGCTTACCAACTTGTACACGTTTTTCCAACCTCCTCCTGCAAAGGGTTTCATGTAAGCGGGAAAACCGACATACTTGAAAATCCCATCCCAGTCAAGTGGATATGCCAGGTTGCTGAACGATTGATCGGTAGTGTCTGCCGGAAGATCCCTGGAAGGAAGTATAACCGTTTTTGGTACGGGTACCCCGATTTTGGTGGCCAGGCAGTTGTTGAAGAATTTTTCATCGGCACTCCACCAGAAGGGGTTGTTTATCACGGCCGTTCCGCAGAGGGCTGCGTTCTTTAGAAAAGCCCGGTAAAAGGGCACATCCTGGGAAATCCGGTCAATGATTACTGCATAGTCGGTGGCTTCTCCCTGCATCACTTTATCGATGCGTACGGGTTCTGCAAGGATGCCTTCTATGTTTTTACTATTTACACGCTCTATGAAGGCCATCGGAAAGCTGCGTTCCTGGCCAAACAAAATGCCAATTTTCTTCATCTGTAATAGAATTGGTTAATGGTAAAGATCGAACCTGAATATAGTTTTTTTTTCACCAAATTCCTGTATTTTCAGCGCCCTGTATTATTTTATTGTGAACAGTTATGAGTGACCTGATGCCCCCGGAGAAAACCAGTTTAACAATTGATATTATCGCTACTGAAATTGAATCGGAACACCTGGATCGTACGGTAAAAGTAGACGCATATGTTCCCGGATTCCTGGAGAAACACCAGCGCCCTGCCTTGCTGTTAATCAACGATGGCCAGGACATGGCTACCATGAACTGGATTGAAGTGTTCAGGGACTTCCTGCAGCGTAAGGGAAGCATTCCGCTTATTGCGGTTGCCATGCATGCGGGTACAGATCGTAAAATGGAGTACGGTACAGCCGGTGTTCCGGATTACCTCGGCAGGGGCGCTAAAGCAGCTGCTTACACGAAATTTATCTTCGAAGAATTGTTGCCAACTATCCGGCGGGAACTGGGATACCCTGAATTCAGTGAAAAAGTATTTGCCGGATTTAGCCTGGGAGGTTTATCGGCACTGGATATTGTTTGGGCGCATCCGCATGAATTTACCAAAGTTGGGGTCTTTTCAGGTTCACTTTGGTGGAGAATGATTGATCAGACGGAACCTGACTATGATGATGACAAACATCGCATTATGCATGACCTGGTGAGAAAAGGAAATTTTGCGCCCTGGCTGAAGTTTTTCTTTTGTACCGGAACCCTCGATGAAACCAATGATCGCAACGGGAATGGAATCATTGATTCCATTGATGATACACTCGGATTGATGACTGAATTGGAAGGAAAAGGATATAATCGCAGTTCCGATATGTATTACCTGGAATTACCGGATGGCAGACATGATGTAGCAACCTGGGGTAAGGCAATGCCGGTATTTCTGGACTGGGCCTTTGCAGGCTGATTAAAGCTATTTTTAAATAATTAAAAAAGGCTGTCTCACATTTTGTGAGACAGCCTTTTTTATATTGAATAACTGCTAAGCTGTTAGAAGTTCAGACGAACACCCAACTGGCTGCTCCATCTGCTGCTGTTAAATACGCCGTCGCTGATGGTATAAGGTTTTCCGTCTCTGGGAGCAGTATAACGGAAAGTCGGAGTAAGGTCTGTAGCGCTTCTGTAACCGGCAAAATCGAGTAAACGATAGTTGTCGTTAGATGCAAACCAGGTACGACCCCATTCACGGTTCAGCATGTTGGTGAAGTTGAAAACATCGTAAGTAACCTGAATCTGGTAGGTTTTCTTCGAAATGCGAATGTTGAAGTCCTGCTGGATTTTCAGGTCGATTACATGGGTGAAGGGCAGACGTGCAGCATTTCTTTCTGCATACTGACCACGACGAGTTTTCAGGTAGCTGTCATTTTCAACGAAATCATTGAAAGCAGCCCACTGCTGATCAGGAGTCTGGTTGCCATTCTGAACGAATACGATTTCACTGCTGTTACGGGGAACATAGATCAGGTCATTGTCTTCGTTATTGTCAAAATCACGAACCATACCACGGCTCATTACATAACTGTAAGGAGATCCGCTCTGACCGTTGTAAGCCAGTGTAAAAGTGGTAGCCAGGTGCTTTTTAGCATAGGTGATCTTTTTCGCTGCGTATGCATAGATACGGTGAGCGATATCAAAATCACTGATGCTTCTAACCATATTGTTACGACCATTTACTGTTTCCATGAATCTCCACTGAGAGCTGTTTTGAGAGCTGGTACCTTCATTCAGCACGATAGAGTTTCCATAAACGTAACTGGCGTTGAAAGCAAAACCATTTCTCCAGGCCTTATCGATGGTAGCTGTGAAATTGTAAGCGTATCCTTTAGGACCATCATTATTGTAAAGAAGATAAACTCCTGTATATGGATTGGAACCATTGGAGCGCATTGGAATAGGTGCAGGGAAAGAACCACTCAATGCATACACATTACGGGAATCCGCACCTGCAGACTTAGCGGCAGGAGGAAGAATGTTTACATTCTGATAAGCGATTTCGTTGATATTCTTAGTGTAAACACCTTCAACAGTGAATTTCCATCCTTTACCCAGTTCTTTATCAACTGCTAAAGAGGCACGTACCACCTTATTCATTCTGAAATCTTCAGCAATCAGGTTTACTTCACCTGATGGGAGACGGGCACTCAGTCCCAAATCAGAAAGGGTGTATTGATCAAATGGATCCGGACGGAAAGCCAGATTAGATCCGTTCAAACCAGCGATACTAACACCATTCTGGTTGTAAACGCCACCAGGCCATACCAGGGGTACACGACCGGTAAACAGACCCACACCACCACGGATGGTAACTCCTTCATCAGGAAGTTTGCCAATAAATCCGATTCTTGGGTTGAGCGACCATTTTGGATTAGAAATCTTTCCGCTACGGGCACCTCTCAGATTATAGTGCTGGCTGATAGCAGCAGCAGCTGTATCGTTGAAGAAATTATCCGTACGGGGATCATCCAGGAAGATGGTGTTATCAGCACGGAGACCCAGGTTCAGTGTGAAATTGTCTGTAACCTTGATTTCATCGTTGATGAAGAAACCTAAACGTAAGGTAGCAAATACCGCAGCAGCGTTTTCACTTTTATCACCGGTTACGCCTGGGTCAACCAGGGAGTAGGAGCGGTTATAGGTAGTTGCATTTCCTCCATTCAGGAAAGTTTCCAGGTTCGGGAAATCATAAGAACCATAGTTCTGGCGTATGAATACGTTGTACGACTTGCTGTATTCGTTGTCAGTTCCAATGGATATAGTATGCTTTCCTTTGTACATTTTGAATACATCGAAAATTGCTACGTTATCCTGTGTTAAGAGGTTACCGGTAGAGAACTCTTCGGTACCAAAGAACAGACTGGACGCACCATCACGGATACGCACACGGGGAAACGCGCTACCGAGGGGACCACGGTCATCTGTTACACCAGTATACGTAATTAACAGGCGGTTGTTGCTGCTTCTTTTGAAACGGCTGTTCAATTCAACAGACAATGAATTGGTTTTGCTTGGGAAAATGTAACCGTTGTTGTAGAAGTTGATAGACTGGTTAGAACTTCTGCTGGTGTTATAACGCTCTGCATTGTTATAACGGTAGCTGACACTCAGTCTGTTTTTAGCATTCATATTCCAGTCAACCTTCGCTGTAATACGGTCAGCGGTCACTTTTTCAGGGTTATTCAGGTAACCACCTGGATCATAGTTGTAATTGTTGCGCAGGAAGGTAGTAAGCGTAGCCAGATCATTTTCAGTGAGAGATCCTTCATAATCGCTGATAGAAAAAGGCTGTGGACGTTCATCACGCTGCATTTCAGCATTCAGGAAGTAA
>JAGKTB010000051.1:0-9979 GCA_018993145.1 Flavihumibacter sp. | reverse complement strand
TTAAGGTTTTTTATATTCCAGAAAAGGATAAAACGTCGATAATCAGTGATTAATTGTCGTATTTCTTTACGATCAGCGATGAGTTGGTTCCACCGAAGCCGAAAGAATTGGACAGAAAACAACTGAATTCTGTATCGATTGTTTTGGTTACCAGGTTAATACGAGCCGAATCTTCATCGGGCTCTTCAAAATTTATATTGGGAGCAATAAAATTATTTTGCATCATCAGCATGGAATATACGATCTCACTGGCCCCGGCCATCCAGCACTCATGACCAGTCATGGATTTGGTAGAACTCACATAAGGACGCGTAGCTCCAAATACCTCATGGATCGCCCTTGCTTCACTGCTGTCGCCTGCGGGAGTTGAGGTGGCATGTGCATTTATGTAGAAGATATCCTTTGATTCAATGCCTGCATCCTTCAACGCCATGGTCAGCGCTCGGACCGGACCATCCACTGTTGGATTGGAAATATGTTCGCCATTGGATGAAAAACCATATCCCACCACTTCCGCCAAAATATTCGCCCCCCTGGCCAGCGCTGAATCCAGGCTTTCCAAAATAACCGTAGCCGCTCCACCCGATGGTATCAATCCATCCCGGTTTTTATCAAATGGACGGGAAGCTCTTGTAGGATCGTTCTCGCGAATAGAGAAAGCAGAGAGGGCGTCAAAACTGCCCATGGAATAAATATTGATCTCCTGTGCACCGCCACAGATTACCGCTTCCTGCAATCCGGATTTAATAAAATGATAACCCAACCCGATCGCATGACTGCCGCTTGCACAGGCTGCACTCACGGTAAAATTCACGCCTTTAAGCCGGAAGATGGTTGCCAGGTTCATGGTAACGGTGGAATTCATCACCTGGAATACGGAGCCTGAGCCCACCAGGGTGGTATCCTTTTTTTCCCGCATCAGATCGGTTCCGGTTACCACCGGTTCAGCAGAACTGTCGTTACCATATAAAACACCAATGATCATGCGATCCAGCATTTCATCGGTTATACCTGCCTGTTGGAGTGCTTCCAATGTAGCCATATACGCATACTCACCCTGCTGTGGCAGCATGATACGCGCCCGCCTGTCGAGCAGTCCCTTCAGATTAGGCCGCTCCACAAAGCCGGTTAAGCCGGAGCGATAGCCAAATTCCTTCCGGGCAGGATCCAGAATAATTCCAGATTTTCCTTCGTACAGGGATTGCTTCACCTCATCCTTGTTCTTGCCGATACAGGAATAAATCCCCATGCCAGTAATCACTACTCTCTTCATGCCAGTTACGTATATAATCCTCCGTTGATTGATAAAACGGTGCCTGTAATATAACCAGAATCCGGCGAAGCCAAAAATGCGACGGCATGTGCCACTTCCTCGGGTTTTCCAAAGCGTTGCACAGGAATCATTGCTTTTAATTCCTGCTCATTAAGTCCTTCCGTCATATCCGTTTGGATGAATCCTGGAGCTACTGCATTAACAGTAACACCCCGCTTGGCAACTTCCTGGGCCAGAGCCTTGGTTGCACCGATCACACCGGCTTTCGCAGCAGAATAATTTGCTTGTCCCGGCATACCCTTTAAGCCCGATAAAGACACCACATTGATTATTCTTCCCATCCCCCTCATCAGCATTCCGCTGAGCACTTCACGGGTTACATAAAAAAATGCATCGAGGCTGGTCGCCCGCACCGATTCCCACTGCTCATCTTTCATCCACATCATCAGGGTATCATCTTTAATGCCGGCATTGTTTACCAGCACTTCAATCGGATTTTCTTTGTTGGCTTCGATCCATCCGCCCAGCACCGTTTTTATCTGCTCCTTGTCAGCTACATCAAAGGCCAGTAAGTCACCGGTGCTGCCTGCAGCTTTGATCGCTTCCAGGGTTTCTTCAGCCGCAACTTTGTTTCCTTTATAATTCACCAGTACATGATAGCCCAATCCGGCCATTTTAATACAGATGGCGCGACCAATACCACGGGATCCCCCGGTTACCAATGCAGATTTCATACGCGTATTATTGTTGTTGACGGATGGCCTTACTCACAACCGGCTCTGATTTCTCAAAATAAGCCCTCACTTTAGCGATGGCTTTATACCTGGGCGCATCGTCCACAAAACTGGGGAAAATGGCATTTATTTCTTCATACAATCCCTTTGTTGCGGAAGCCATGCGATCCTGGCATTTAAGGTAATCCACGGCATGCAGCAGCGTGATCATCTGAATCACCAAAACTTCAAAGGAATTATTGATCACCCGACGGGTCAGCAGGGCCGCATTGGAACCCATGCTTACGATGTCCTGGTTATCATTGTTATTGGGGATGCTATGTATGTACATCGGGTTGCTGAAGGTCTGATTTTCAGCAACCGTGGAAGTAGCTGTAAACTGCATTCCCTGGATACCAAAATTCAGGCCCAGTGTTCCCAGGTTCATGAATGGCGGGAATTTTTCATTCAGCCTGGCATTCAGCAGATAATTCAACTGCCTTTCACTCAGCATGCTCAGCTTGGTGATCGCGATCTTCAGTTTGTCCATTTCCAGCGATACATAATCGCCATGAAAATTACCTCCATGGAAAATATTGGCATTCTCATGGTCAATGATCGGGTTATCATTTACGGAATTGAATTCCGCTACAATCACTTTTTCAGCCTGTTCTATGGTGTCAAGAATAGGTCCGAGTACCTGCGTTATACATCGCAGTGAATAATACTCCTGCACCTTATCTTCAAACACATCCTGATCCATTTTATCTCCTTCGTACAGATGCTTTTTACGGCTGCGGATCATATGACTGTCGCCCAGCAGGGAACGCATCATTTTGGCGATGGCCTGCTGACCGGGATGGTGTTTTACATGGTTCAGCTCATGCGAGAAATGATCATCATAAGCTTCTACCACTTCATTGGTCATGGCTGATAAAAACACCGACCATTCCAGGAGCTTTTTCGCCTGCAGCAGATTAACCAGTGCAATGCCCGTCATGGCCGAAGTACCATTAATGAGTGCCAACCCCTCGCGAACATGAATCTTAAGTGGCTGGATCGAAAGTTCAGCAAATACTTCTTCGGTAGGCCTGATTACACCCTGGTACCACACATCCCCTTCTCCAATAAGGGTAAGTGCCAGGTGAGCCAATTGAACCAGGTCTCCGCTTGCTCCTACCCCACCATGTTCATAGATAACAGGGTAGACTTTTTTATTGAGCAATTCAACCAGCAGTTCCACCAGTTCCGGATGGACACCGGAATAACCCTGCAGGAAATTATTCAGCCGGGCCAATAGTAATCCGCGCACCAGGGTGGGGTCAATCGGCTGACCGCTACCGGTACTGTGACTACGAATCAGGTTGTATTGAAGCGCATTCAGGTTTTGCTCGCTGATCCGGTATTGGGCCATCGGGCCAAAGCCGGTATTGATACCATAAATGATTTTATTGGAAGCGAAGCCTTTGAGAAAATCATGGTTCTTCGCAACATTTTCCAGAATGGAAGAGTGCACGGAAACCGGCCTTTCTTCCAGCACGATTTTCCGAAAATCGGATAGGGTCAGTTGCTTTTCGATCGTAAAATTTGTCACGTTCTAGTGGTATTGAAAGGGCTCAAAAATAGGTATTATGCATAAAATTGCCGCAATTAGCGGTGATCGATCAATTTCTGCGGCTTTCTGCCGCCCTCAGGAAACTGAAGTGCCTGCAATTCCGCAGTGGAGGCCAAAATTATTTCAGGGATCACCCTTAAATGGGATCTCAGTTTTTCCCGGATTGTGGTTAACAGGCTTTCGGAGGGTTCAGGAATGTCGAGGTGCAGACGTACCTCGTCCAGGTCGTATTCACTGCTTCTCAGCTCAACTACGTATTCCCGGATGGCCCGGATCTCGCTAAGCAGGTCATAGATCGCCGGAGGATAAAGCGTAGTCCCTTTGAACTTAATCATTTGCTGTCTTCTTCCGATCACCCCACTCAGGCGGATTGTATTCCGCCCACAGGAACAGGGAGTCGCATATTGAATGCAAATATCCCCGGTCTTGTATCGTACCAGTGGCATGCCTTCCACACCCAATGTAGTAATGGTTACCTCACCGGGTTCTCCGGGTTTTACCGCCTGGTTGTTTTCATCCAGCAACTCCACTATTATTAATTCGGGGTTGAGATGACCGCCACTGCCTGCCTCACATTCAGTAAATGCAGTTTGCATTTCTGTGGAAGCATAAGTGCCATAAAGTTGAATATTCCAGGCATCTGTAATCCGATTGGCAAGCCGGTTGGGCATACCATCGGGCTGGCGAATGGTTTCCCCGATACAGATGGCTTTCCGAACCGAACTGGTATTCAGATTTATACCATTGGCCTCGGCATATTCAATGAGTTTGACCAGGAAGGATGGCACACCTACAATAACAGTGGGGTTTAACCGCTGAATGGTAGACCACTGGAGGAAGGGGGCACCCGGACCAACCCTCACCAGGGAAGCGCCCAATTTGCGAATCCCCATATAATAGGCAATCCCGGCCATAAACTGGCGGTCGAGGGTTAACATGAGCTGGTAGGTATCGGCTGCCGTGCCACCGGCCATTTTAAAAGAACAAAGTTCATTGTAGGCGAGTCGGTCCAGGTCTTTTTCCGTTAAGGCGATGGTTACCGGAGCGCCCAGGGTACCCGAACTCGACATATACTCCGCAATTTCAGTACGCGGCACGCAACAGAAATCCCAGTTCCTCAATTGCAATTCTTCTTTGGTAGTAACCGGAAGCTGTTGCAGATCTTCCAGATTCCTGATATCGGCCGGATTTATTCCACAAGCGGCAAAGCGTTCCTGATAAAAAGGGGAATTTGCAGCAACATATTGAATCAGTTCCTGCAATTTTTTTTCCTGCAGGGAGCTGATTTGCTCAGCATGATTAAATGAAATTTCGGGTGAATTCATACGATTGTTGAAAACTCAGGTTTCCAGCAGTACCACTGCGGTAGCCATGGATTTTTGGTGCGACAAAGATACATGTATACGCCGGATGCTGCGACCGGCAACTGTTTGAGCGGTTTGTCCAAGCAGGTTGATCTGCGGCTGCCCCTGTTCGTTATGTATGATTTCTATTTCATGAAAAGCGGTTCCATTTATCCATCCGGTACCCAGTGCTTTCAGAAAAGCTTCTTTGGCTGCAAACCTTGCAGCATAATGCTGGTAAGGGTTGGCCTGCTTTTCGCAATAGGCAATTTCCCCGGCCGAAAAAACCAGTTGGCGGAAACCTTCCTTACCCTGCAGGCTTCGCTGAATCCGATCCGTTTCCACCAGGTCGATGCCGGTTCCTAGAATCATAAAGGATGTTTTTTAAGAATTCAAAACTAAAGGATTTCATTTTCGGGTTGGCCACTGAATTATGCCCTAATTTTAGAGCCTCTTAATTAACCGATATGATGCGTTTCCTTTTTGCTGGATGCCTGCTGTTATTGAATATTGCTGCCTTCAACCAGAAAAAAACTGGTACAACCCTCATTCCTATTGAACTGGAATGGACCCTGCTTACCAACAATTTCAACCAGGAATTTAAAGCACTCAACCAGCTAAAGTTGACGAATATTGGTAAAACAGCGTTTCCTGCAAATGGCTGGACTATTTATTTTTCCTGTAGCCGGGAAGCTGTACCTACCAGTTCAAACGGGTTGCGGATTGAACATGTAAATGGAGATTTATACCGCCTCTTCCCGGTAGAAGGAGCACTCCCGCTTCAAAGGGGAAATGCAGTAAGTTTTCAGTACCCTACAATCGGTCATTCATTAAATCACTCTGCTGCCCCCAATGGCATCTACCTGGTTTGGAACAAGGAGCCCATGAAGGGATACAATCTTGCCGGTATAAAGCATGGTCGTTTCAGTGACACAACCATCAAGTATATAACGAATGAAGATCTCTACGTGAAATATGCATCGGCAACCCTTCAATCAATTAATACGCCTGCTATAATTCCCAGTCCTCATAGCATGATTGCAGGCAATGGCAGTTTCAGCTTTGATGCCCAGACTACCATTTTTACCGATCCTACCTTTGGTTCAGAAGCAAATTATTTGTCGCAGCAGGGAATTCGTTTGTTTGGAAAAACGCTGCCGGTAAGTTCGGCTAGCCCAGACCGTAAGGGAGCCATTCAGTTGAAAAAAAACAACCTGTCCGGAGAGGCTTATGAACTGTCTGTACAGCCGGATGGTGTTATCATAAGTGCCGGAACAGGCGCGGGAATATTTTATGGAATCCAGAGTTTGCAGGCAATGATACCCGCGGTTCAATGGAAGAATAAAGCCGGTAGCATACAGGTTCAGTCAGTGGAAATAAAAGATGCGCCCCGATTCGGATTTCGAAGCCTGATGATTGATATCGCCCGAAATTTTCAGCCAAAGCAGGAACTTCTTCGCATGCTCGACCTGATGTCGATTTATAAATTGAATGCCCTTCACCTCCACTTCAATGACGATGAAGGCTGGCGGATTGAAATGCCATCATTTCCTGAGCTGACGGCCATTGGATCACAGAGAGGTCATCCGCTGGACAGCAAAAATAACCTGCCACCCTCCTATGGAGCCGGACCAGAGACCGGTAAATTATCTGCGAGCGGATTTTATTCACGGGCAGATTTTATCGAAATCCTGCGCTATGCCAAAGCTCGTCATATTCAGATCATACCTGAAATTGAAACACCCGGTCATGCAAGAGCAGCCATCAAATCAATGGATGCACGTTACCGGAAATTTATGGCAGAAGGAAACAGAGCAGAGGCGCTGAAATATTTACTGAGAGACACAATGGATCAGTCGAAATACAGTACTGCCCAAGCCTGGACAGATAACGTGATGTGTGTGGCACTGCCATCTGTTTATACATTCATTGAGCAGGTAGTAGATGATATTAGAGGTATCTATAAAGAAGCCGATGCTCTATTGACCACTATTCATATGGGTGGGGATGAAGTACCGGCCGGTGTATGGGAAGGTTCACCGGAATGTAAAGCCCTTATTGAAAATGATCCAACGCTGGAAAATGTGGATGATCTCTGGTACTATTATTTTACCAAAGTGCAGAAAATTCTTGAGAAGCGTGGACTGGAATTGTCAGGTTGGGAAGAAGTAGGCATGCGGAAGACTAAACTGCAGGGACAATCGAAACTTATTGTAAATCCGCGACTGGCAAATGAAGGGTACCGGTTACATGTATGGAATAATATGGTGGGTTGGGGTAATGAAGACTTACCCTACCGACTGGCGAATGCAGGATATAAAGTGATTCTGTCTCCTGTAAGCAATTATTACTTCGACATGTCCTACCTGAGATCACCCGACGAGCCTGGTTACTATTGGGGAGGATTTACAGATGCAGACAAACCATTCTATTTTATTCCGTACGATTATTTCCGCAATACAAAGGAAGATGCAGCAGGTAATCCGGTTAAAGCAGATGCATTTGTTGGTAAGGACCGGCTAACCGATTTTGGTAAATCGAATATTGTTGGCTTGCAGGGATTAATCTGGTCAGAGACGCTGCGCAGTGAAGCCAACCTGGAATATATGGTCCTGCCGAAACTATTGGGCTTATCAGAACGTGCCTGGTCAAAAGATCCGGAATGGGCAACCACCGCTGATGCAGCTAAAGCCGCAGAAGGGTATGCGGCAGACTGGAATCGTTTTGCCAATCAGGTTGGCCAGCAGGAATTACCAAAGCTTGATTATTATGCCGGCGGGTTTGCCTATCGCGTACCACCGCCGGGTATGAAAATCGAGAATGGCAAGCTATTGCTGAATGTTCAGTTTCCGGGAATGAAAATCCGGTATACAACAGATGGTTCAGAGCCCACAGAAAAATCAATAGAGTATACCGGGCCGATCGAGATACAGAAAGGTGTTAAAGCAAAAGTGTTTACCAGTTCAGGTCGCAGTTCAAGAACAAGCAGTTGGTAAGCATTATAAATTGTTTGTATTAATCATATAATTTTTTAGAAAAAACGCCTTCAGCATCCAGTCTTAATCCAATTGTAAATACAGATGGTTCTCTCGAGCCAAGTGCAGCTGTTCCATTCGCTATTCGGGCTTCCGAATAAAATTTTAAGAGCCTAAAGGGTCGATACTCAGCTCCGGCAATTATGTATCTTCTTTTAAACGCTGCATTTATGGGTCGTTCGCCTCTGGATGTAAAGATATCTGTATCGGGTTGGTAATAATTTCCGCCCAGAAGTACTGATATTTTCTTCCAGTGATAATTGAAATATAGCTCTCCACCCACTGCTTCAAAAACAACCACCGGATTGCTGATTCCATTCACCGGATCAATAATCCTTCCAGTAACCGCATCCCCATTTTGTTGCCTTGAAAAAAGTCCGGCTATTTCCCAATTGCCAGCTCTATAGTTTACACCTGCCGCATAATACCGGGGGTTTCCTTTCAATCCAATAAACTCTCCTGAATTGATAAGGGAGGGATTTAAAAAAGACTGATTAACTACAATCCCAAATTTTAACTGCTCAATAAGCTGAACCTGTAAATTAAATGCTAATCCATCCAGCCAACGGTTATTATTGCTGTTGAGAAACTGGAATTGTGCTCCGTAAGAAAACCTGCCGGTACTATTCCGGTAGGTCAATGCCTGATCTGCTCTGCCCGTTCCGGTATAACCCCCATCCGTACCCGCAGTATAAGTGGCACTTGCGCCACCCCCGAATACATTGAACCGATCGGTATATCCTGTGATATCATAATAGATGCTTCGCTGCTTTCCCAAAACAACAGTGCCCCATTTGCCGAGGTCAACTCCCATGTATCCCAGTCTGCTGGACAATACCTGGCGGTCCTGGTTACGATCAGCCTGCAGGTATCCACCCGTAGTGCTGGCACTTAGGTTAAAGGATGTTGCCGACCGGAACATATTTACCTGCATTTCAAGTCCGGCAAAATACCGTATCCCCTTCCGTATTGCACTGATTTCAAAACCCAGGCGGGAAGCATTTTCCTGGATTTCCACCTCTTTATTATACGCCGCAAAATGCCCCCGGAAACTGCCATACAACTTAAGTTGCAATTCCGTACTGTCTTTACTTTCATCAATCGACTGCGCAATTAATTGAGAGGCTGGCAACAGTAAGAAACAAAGCAGTAATCTTCCGGACTTCCCAATCATATATTGTTTCTAATATAAGCTCAATATATAGCAATTTTTCATATCTAATTTTACGCCCAGGATTATCTTACTACAATCTCGTCCGTATACAACCAGGCAGGCTGTCCTTTTCTGATATGCCAGGATGGTAACTGCAACATGCTCTCCGCATGCACTTTTATATATCTTGCTTTGGTACGGTTAAAGGTTGCACGGAAGGTGTGAAAAGGAACGTTGATGATGGTTGGGTTCTCAAACGGGTTCGGATTATGAGGGTTCTCAATTTTTTGTGATGCACCATAGGTTTGGCCATCCACGGATGTAGCATAGCTAACAAAGGAGGGTAAAACAAGCAGATTCCAATCTGCCTGGGCTTGTACGTTCAGAAAATCCATAGATACTGAATTGATGGTCATCAGTTTTCCCAAATCAAGTACAAAATCCATATGCTGCCCTTTATAAGCGACCCAATGTATATCCGGATTGCTCCATGATTCATAAGAACCCAGGACTCCATCCGTCAAAGCTGAAATTGCTGCCTGGCTCTTCTCAGGAAAACTAATGGGAATGATAGATTTACCAACTGAAATAACCTTATCCATTTCTTCCATCCCTTTAAAAATCCTGTTATAGGATTGAAGAAAATCATCAGGCGGTGTACTTCTTTCCTGAAGCCTGGTAACTCCATCTTCTTTGCAAAGCTGAACAAATTCTCTTACCAGATTTTTCATTTCAGGCTTTACAATTATCTTTTTGTCGGATATGCGTTTAAACATACTTCTTGCTGTGTCCAGCTCATTTCTTCCAATCTGTATCTCTGCATACATGATGGGTAACCTCGCAATCT
>JAGKTB010000425.1:0-3595 GCA_018993145.1 Flavihumibacter sp. | reverse complement strand
TGAAGGTATTCAGGTAAACAAGCAGGTGGATATTGATGATGTAATGGCTTGGAAAAATGGATATTTTTCTTTTAATCAGGCTGATTTGTCAACCATAATGCGACAAATTTCACGCTGGTATGATGTTGAGGTTATATATCGGGGTGCTTTGCCAAAAAGAAGATTTGGAGGGGAACTTGCCCGGGCTACTAGTTTAGAACAAGTGCTTGCGATTCTGCAGGCATCCAATATAAATTTTAAAATCGAAAATAAAACCATTATTGTACAGCCATAGCTTACTGGTTTGGCATGCCAGAAAAGTGGGTAACTAAAAACCGCCCTGAGGTGAGATTCAGAGCGGCTGCAATTGGGTTACCCATGACTTCGAATCGATGCAGATCTGAAATTGTTTAACCCAACTTAACAAATGTATGAAAAATTGTCTGTTTCCCTGCCATATATGGGTGCGGGAAAACTTAATCAAAACACTGGTTATTATGAAGCTGACTGCCCTACTGCTATTGGCCTCCTGCCTCAATGTGGCGGCCAATGGGTATGCTCAAAATGTTTCATTGAATGAGAAGGATGTTTCCATTACTAAAATTTTTAAATCCATAAAAAAACAAACCGGTTACGTCTTTTTTTTCGATGAAAATTGGATAAAAGAAGCGGGTTCTGTTTCTGTGCAGGTACATAAAGTACCATTCACTGTTGCCCTTGATCTTTGTTTTAAGGAAAAACCAATTACTTATTCCATTATTGGCAAAACCATTGTTATTAAACTTAAAGAGCTTGCCAGTCCTATTGATTCGGTAGAAGCTAACAAAGATGTACCACAACCTCCACCTGTTCCTATTTCCGGAACGATCGTTGATGAAAATAAAAATGGGTTAGCCGGTGTATCTGTTACTGTGAAAGGGACCGATATCGGTACTACTACGAATGAAATGGGGCAATTCAGCCTTCAACTTCCTGAAAAGGGTGGTATACTGGTGATTAGTTATGTTGGCTATCAAACCATTGAAACACCACTGAAAACAAGTGGGACGTACAACTTTACTATGAAACTCAAACAAAGCAGTATTGAGGAAGTCTATGTGGTAGGTTACGGTACTCAAAGTAAGAAAGCTGTATCAACAGCCGTATCGCAAGTGTCAAATGAGGAGATCATTCAATCACAATCTTTTTCTGTTTCTAATTCACTGGCTGGACGTGTACCGGGTTTAATTGTGAATCAAAGGAGTTCGAGGCCCGGATCCGATGAAGCTTCTGTATTTATTCGGGGTATCAGTACAATTGGAAACACCGCAGCACTGATTGTAGTGGATGGCGTTGCAAACCGGGATGGAATTTCAAGGCTAGACCCAAATGAAATTGAAACAGTTACGGTATTGAAAGACGCATCAGCGGCTATTTATGGTGCGCAGTCAGCCAATGGTGTTATACTTATTACGACTAAAAGAGGAACAAAAGGTAAACCTCTTGTTCGGTACTCATTCAATCATGGATTGGCGAGTCCTACTCGTTTTATAAAACTATCCGATGCGGCAACCTATGTAAAGGGATTAAATGATCTGGACCTTCAAAATGGTCGAACTCCTACCTATTCACCAGAGCAGGTTGCGGATTATGAATCTGGCAAACTGCCAAGTACAGATTGGTTGAGAGCTGTATATAAAAATCATTTCTCACAAAACAGACAAAGTTTAAATGTTAGTGGGGGCAATGAGGCGGTACGGTATTTTCTTTCTGTCGGACTTGGTACACAGGGAACTATTTTAAAGAACGATGATAAATCAAAATACCAGCAATATAATTTCCGATCCAATATTGATGCAACCATCTCTCCAAATTTTACAGTTGGATTTGATTTGGCAGGAAGGCGTGAGCATCGAAATTTTCCGGGCATAGGCGAAAGTGATATTTTTGGCCAGGCTGTGCTGGGAAGTCCACTATTGCCCGCTACAATTTTTGGGAATTACCCTGCACCTGGCCGCGGAAATAATAATCCCCTGGCAATGGTTCAGTCTGCATCCTATAACCGGACGGAAAACAATGTTATTGCCGCAACATTGAAAGCTGCATATAAAATTCCGGGTGTGCCTGGCTTGTCATTGGATGGTTTTGCAGCGTTTGATTATTTTCAAAGTTTCAATAAAGTTTGGCAGCAACCCTGGACATATTATGTGGAAGAAAATGGGGCTCCGGTGCCAAGGGTTCGTCCTAATGGTCCTTCCTTATCTAGTAGTAATATAAGGAATCAGTCCATAACGTTGAATGGCAAATTGAATTACAATCGGACGATAGGCAAGCATAACATTGATGCGTTTGTTTCCTATGAACAAAATCAGACCCGATCAGATTATTTGGGAGCATCCCGCGTAGGTTTTGTTTCCCCTGCCATTGACCAATTATTTGCTGGGTCGCCTATTAAAGACAATCAAAGTAATGATGGAAGTGCAACTGAGGGGGCACGTCAGAATTACCTGGGGAGGATTTCATATGCGTATGAAAATAAATACCTGGCACAAGTGTATTTAGGTATCAATGGTTCTCAGATTTTTCCGCCCGATAAACGATTTGGACGCTTTCCAGGAGGTTCTGTTGGATGGGTGATTTCACGTGAAAAGTTTATGGAGGATATTCGTTCGGTCAGTTTTCTAAAACTACGCGCATCTTATGGTATTTTGGGGAATGACAGAGTAGCTCAATTCCAATACCTGAATTTGTTTGGTTTTGGATCCGGATATGTATTTGGAGGGCAGGATGTAACCTCCTTGAATCCAAGAGTGGCTGCGAATCCGAATATTACCTGGGAAAAAAAGAGAACTACTGATATTGGTTTGGATCTTGGTTTATTTAATAATAAAGTATCTGTAACAGTAGATTATTTTAAAAGCAGAACTTCCGATATCCTTGCCAGAAGAAATGCGTCCATTCCTAATTATACTGGACTGCGGGTACCTAATGAAAATATTGGTATTGTAGACAATGCTGGCGTAGATGGACAGCTTTCTTATTCCAACCGGATTCAGGATTTTAAATGGACAATAGGTGCAAATTTTACTTATGCAAAAAACAAGATTGTCTTTTATGACGAAGTGCCACCGGCTGAAGACTATCAGAGCCTGACAGGCCGACCAATTGGTACACAGTTACTTTACAAAGTAAAAGGGGTATACAGGAATCAGGAAGACCTTACCAAATTTCCGGGATTAGATGGTAAGCGGGTGGGTGATTTGATTTATGAGGATGTAAACAAAGATGGACGAATCAACAGCGATGACCGCTTTCCACTGGAACAAAATGCTACTCCACAGCTGCAATATGGATTTAATCTGGGTGCTGAATGGAAAGGGTTTGATTTTAATGCCCAATTTATGGGACAGGCAAGAGCAGTTCAATTCTTTACCTATATTTTCGGACCTGATAACAATGCTCCTGAATACTATATTAAAAATGCGTGGACCCCTGATAACCTGACTGCTGACTTACCTAGAATAGGACGATCTACTTCAGGAAATGATCTCTTTGTTCGGGATGTTTCTTTCTTACGTTTAAAAACAATTGAACTGGGCTATTCTATTCCGAAAATATTTCTCACAAAATATGGATT
>JAGKTB010000050.1:0-6967 GCA_018993145.1 Flavihumibacter sp. | reverse complement strand
AGCTGGAGTGTGTTTCATGATATACAGGGACTCATCAACCTGATGGGCGGTGCGAACACATTTGTTAATATGCTCGACTCCGTATTTGTGATGCCACCCCTATTTGATGACAGCTATTATGGATTTCCGATTCATGAAATCCGTGAAATGCAGATCATGAATATGGGACAGTATGCGCATGGCAATCAGCCTATCCAGCACATGCCTTATCTCTACAATTATGCCGGTCAGCCCTGGAAAACACAGTATTGGGTGCGTGAAGTGATGAACCGCATGTACAAACCAACACCAGATGGTTATTGCGGTGATGAAGACAATGGTCAGACTTCCGCCTGGTATGTTTTCTCCGCGATGGGATTTTATCCTGTTTGTCCGGGTACTGATCAATATGTGTTGGGAACTCCCTTATTTAAAAAGATGACCCTACAGTTGGAAAATGGAAAGCAGTTAACGATACAGGCTCCTGCCAATTCCGCTTCCAACAAATATGTTCGCGAAATCAAATGGAATGGCATCATCAATCCAAATACCTACCTGAAACACGGAGACCTGATGAAAGGTGGATCACTGCAGTTCAGCATGCAGGCAACACCGGATAAAAAAAGAGGAACAGATAAAAAGTCCTTCCCCTATTCTTACTCTTCAACTAAATAACCATGGCAAGCAGAAGAAAATTTATACAACAGAGTGCGGTAGCAGCAGCAGGATGGGCCCTCTTGCCCTCCATCTCCTGGGCGATTGGCAGCAATGGGTTTGAAAGCAAACGGCCACCCCTGGCCGAACGTAAGTTTACCAGTGAGGCAGTAGAAGCAACAATCCAGCGCGTGAAGAAACAAATAGCAGATCCGGAACTGGCCTGGTTGTTTGAAAACTGTTTCCCGAATACATTGGATACTACAGTTGAGTTGGAAATCATCAATGGCAAACCGGATACCTATGTGATCACCGGAGATATTGATGCCATGTGGCTGCGCGACAGCACCGCGCAGGTTTGGCCTTATCTGCCTTTAATCAAGGAAGATAAAAAACTGCAGACCCTGATTGCCGGTGTGATCAACCGGCAGAAACATTGCATCCAACTCGATCCCTATGCGAATGCATTTTATAAGGATGTAACCAAGGAGAGCGAATGGAAATCTGATATCACTGCCATGAAACCGGGTATCCATGAACGTAAGTGGGAGATCGACAGCCTTTGTTATCCCATCCGCCTGGCTTATCATTACTGGAAACTGAGTGGTGATACTTCTGTGCTGGATGCGGAATGGGTGAATACTATTCGCCTCACCCTTAAAACATTTAAAGAGCAGCAGCGCAAGAATGGTGATGGTCCCTATACTTTCCAGCGAACTACTTCCTGGGCAACAGATGGAGTACCTATCAGCGGTTATGGATACCCGGTAAAACCTGTCGGGCTGATCTGCTCTACGTTTCGTCCCAGTGATGATGCTACCCTGTTTCAGTTCCTGATCCCTTCCAATTTCTTTGCGGTAATCAGTTTGAAGCAGGCAGCAGAGATCCTGAACACCTTAAAACTGGATGCAGCACTGGCAACGGAATGTTCGGCACTTGCTACTGAAGTGGAGAAAGCCTTACAACAATATGCAGTAGTGAGTCATGCGAAATTTGGAAAACTCTATGCCTTCGAAGTGAATGGATTTGGAAGTTTTCATTTGATGGATGATGCCAATGTACCAAGTCTTTTATCACTTCCTTACCTGGGTGCAGTGAAGCCGGGTGATCCGGTGTATGCAGCAACCCGCCGCTATATCTTATCAACTGAAAATCCATTCTTCTTCAAAGGGAAGGCAGCAGAAGGAATTGGCGGTCCGCATGGTGGGAATTATACCATCTGGCCGATGAGTATCATCATGCGTGGAATCACTTCCAATGATCCGACAGAAGTGAAAAAATGCCTGCAGATGCTGAAAGCAACACATGCGGATACCGGTTTTATGCATGAAGCCTTCCATAAAGATGATGCCACCAAGTTCACACGCAAGTGGTTTGCCTGGGCGAATACTTTATTTGGAGAACTAGTATTGCATACCCATAAAAAATACCCGGCCATATTGGCTGCAAAACTCTAACGGTGGAAGAACTGCAATTGGTTAAACCGGTTTCAACAGATTATGAAGCGCTGACGGAACTCTGGGAAGCTTCTGTAAGAGCTACGCATGATTTTTTGCCGGAATCGGATATTCAATATTTCAAACCACTGGTTCGGGATCAATTCCTGGCGGCAGTGGACCTGCATGCCTTACAGGATGCATCCGGACGCTTTCATGGATTTCTTGGTGTGCTGGATGGCAAGATTGAAATGTTGTTTGTAGATCCTGCCAGCAGAGGTAAGGGATGCGGCAAACGGTTATTGCAAATCGCGTTGGAACAATTGCAGGCCTACGACCTGGATGTGAATAAACAAAACCCGCAGGCAGTAGGCTTTTACCAGAAAATGGGATTTGAAGTGGTGGGTCGATCTCCATTGGATGGCATGGGTAAACCTTATCCACTGCTGCACATGAAATACCGCGGACAATAATCAGCTGTCCAGCAAATCGGGCCTTTTTTGTTCGGTTCGCTGGACAGCCTGTTCATAGCGCCATTCATCTACTTTTTTCAAGTCGCCGCTGAGCAGGATTTCGGGCACTTTCCAGCCCCTGAAATCTGCGGGTCTTGTATAAACAGGAGGAGCCAGCAGGTTATCCTGGAAGGAATCTGTGAGGGCGGAGGTTTCATCGTTCAGCACCCCGGGAAGCAATCTTCCAACAGCATCTACCAAAACAGCCGCGGCCAGCTCTCCACCACTGAGTACATAATCGCCGATGGAAATTTCCATGGTTACAAAATGATCCCGGATCCGCTGGTCGATGCCTTTATAATGTCCGCAGATAATAATCAGGTTGCCCATCAGGGAAAGGCGATTCGCGATTTTTTGAGAAAATCGATCCCCATCCGGAGTCATATAAATTACCTGTTCATAGGGGCGTTCGGCTTTTAATTGTTCAATCGCTTTGGCCAGGGGCTCGCACATCATCACCATTCCGGCTCCTCCACCATATTGATAATCATCCACTTGTCCGTATTCATTCACGGCCCACTGGCGCAGGTGATGTACCTGTACTTCCAGGATGCCCTTGGTTTGGGCCCTTTTCATGATAGAGTGATTCAACGGACTTTCCAGCAATTCCGGCACAACCGATATGATATCAATTCGCATTTGGCAAAGATATTGGTTACATTTATCAACTTTGCGGCAACGAAGCTGAGGGACCCAAGATTATGCATCGAATATTATTCATTTTATTGTTGGTGGCATGCGGACTGGCTTGTAACAGAGCAGATGATCCGCTGCCCAAAATCAGGCTCACTTACAGTGATTCCCTGTATTTCAAAGTGCCCGGTACGGCACTGTCCACCGATCCTGTTACCAGGCCTGCGGAAGCCGGCTATTTTAAAGCCATTCCGTTGGGATTGGCAATTGATAGCCTGACCGGTCGCATTAATATCACTGAAAGCGAAGGTGGTATCCGTTATAAAATATTCTATATCAGCGACGACCAGGAAACCGTGCTTGATAGCGCCAAACTGGTAGTTTCGGGTATTGATTACCGGGATAGTATTTACAATCTATCTACAGCCGGCCTCTTATTTGCAACACCTATTTACAATGCAGATCCTACTGCTGTTTTGCCCTGTGCAGATGATGATGACGATGACGATGATGATGATGATCCCACTAATCCGGATGATGACGACGATTGTGAGTTTGATGAAAAAGATACCGATGATGATGGTGATGATGATCTGCCCGGGGTTAATGGAGATGGCTGTAAGGTAGATGTGGACAATGGTGTGATCGACCTGGCAGGCAGTTTTGCTGATGGGTTCCTGGGTAATAACCCGACCAATGGAACCACACGCGATTTCGAATTCTTCTATCGTATAACGGATGCCAGTAACCGAAACCTGCAGGCTATCACCGTACGCTTTTATTATTACAATACAGCTGCTGATATCCCTGCAAGTCTGAGAGCTGAACTGGGTAACAGAGATGCCCAGGCGCGGGATGTACTGATGCGGAATCGGGATCGCTATATACAGGCTTCCCTGATGGCCACCACCGGATTTAACAGGAGTGAAGACCTGATGCGCCTGGCCCGCGATATTACGGGTCGCCCTAAAAGACCCCCAATCATTATACTGGTAGGCCGGTAAGCCGGGAGATTTTGTAGTTTCGGGACTCCGAAGAAACATGTCAAGACGTTTCCAGTTATTTGGAGTCCTGTTGTTGTTGCTGCTGATCTGGAAGGGATTTTCCCAGTCGAATCGGCAGGCAGCTGAGCCTGCGTACTGGTATAAGGAGGCTGAAAAAAACTATGCAGCCGAAAATCCTACCCGTACTACTGATAGTATCGCATTGGCTGCCTACGAAAAGGCGATTCAGTTGTTCCTGCCAACTGCACCACGCGATGCAAAAACCGGTGATGCCATCATCAAGCGAGGCAATATTTTCCAGGGGCAGCGTGAATATGCCAATGCACAGAAAGAGTATCATCGGGCAATGGACTGGTTCCGCAGTTATGGTGCTGATAGCCTGTTGTTTTACCAGGCCAGTTTACACCTGGGTTCCAATTTTTACTATACCTATACGATTGACAGTGCCCGTTATTACCTGGAGCAGGCAGCACGATTGGCGTTGAATCATGCTGATTACCCCGACCAGGATGTACTCTATAATTCCCTGGGTGCGCTGTATTTTCAAAGTTCCAATTTCCTGCAGGCAGCTAATTATTTTGAAAAAGCCAGGATGCTGCTGGATCCGGCTGCTCCTGAATACCGGGAGACCTTTCATGGGTTCTCCAATAATATCGCCTTCTGTGAGTCGGCATTGGGAAATTATGAAGAAGCACTTTCGATTTACCGGCCCCTGTTGAAAGATGCCTATCTTAAAAACCGGGTTATTCAAAATATCGGGCATCTCTATTATGAGAAGAATGAACCGGATAGCGCACTTAGGTATTTTCAACAGGTGGTTCCCAATGCCACCAATGCCACGGTTCGGATGTACCAGGAGATGGCAAGAATTTACCTGGACAAGAACCAGCCTGATCAGAGTCGGGGTTTACTTGATAAAGCGGATAGCCTAAACCGTTTGCTGGGTGAAAGTCCCAGGGAGAAAGCAGTTAACCTGCTGCTCAGAAGCCGGCTTTTGGTAAGCAACCAAAATTATCCGGAGGCACTGCAGTACCTCGAAAAAGCAGCCGCCGGAATCAATGAAGACCTGGCTCCGCTTGTTTTGTTTGAGATCCAGGAACAAAAAAGCGGCATATACCTGTTGCGGCATAAACAGACAAAAGCTACCGCTGACCTGAAAGCCGGTGCTCTTGCTTTACTGAAAGCCATTCGCCTAGCTTCCTATATCCGCAGCAACTACGATAATGATGATGCAAAATTATTTTTTAACCGAAGCAGGGAAGCGATTTACTGGAAAGCAGCTGAAGCTGTGTACAACTGGTATGCACAAACGAAAGAGCAGGAAGCGCTGGAATCTTTTTTCGAACTGGAAGAAGCATACAAAGGTTCTGTTTTGAATGACCAGTTGCGCCAGGCAAGGGAACGCTCTGCAATAAATCCCGGGCAGTCGCCATTGCTGGCAAAGGAATTTGAACTGAGGCAAACCCTTGCTTATTATTCTTCTCTGCTCAACACACTAACTGATGCAGAGGAAAAGGCCCGGATCGAAGGAGAGCTGATTTCTACCAAAGTTGCATTATCCCGTGTGCAGCAGGAGTTGAATGCAGGTTTCAATGAAAGGAGCCTGGAGGATTCGGTATATAGTCTTTCTGTTTTTCAAAAGCGATTAGCAGGCAAGCAGGCTGTGCTGAGTTTTCTGCAGACGGATGCTGCTTTATTCCGCTTTTTGATAAGACCTGGCACTATACAATTGGATCGGGTACCGGTAACAGTAGGGCTAAGAGAGAAAGTACAACATTTCATCAGTTCCCTGCATAGCCAGCAGGAAGGAGTGCGTTACCAGGGAAACCAGGATGGTTATTATTTATACCAGGTATTACTGCAGCCACTGGAAGGAGAGTTGAAAAAACTGGAGTCCTGTACTATCCTCGCGGATGGCTTCCTGCACCTGGTTCCCTTTGAAGCCTTGCCGGTAACGGAGGCGACTAACCGCTATTTGTTGCAGGAACTTACCATCAGTTATCATCTTTCCTTTGACCAGGTATATCAACAGCGTAAACCTGCAATTGCGAATGGAAAAGATAGTTCCTGGATGAGTTTTGCGCCCTATGTGGAGGAGGATCCCTTAATCAGAAAAACCGGGTTGGCGGTGCTGCCTTTTTCTGCCAGTGAAACGGGAAAGTCGGACAGTGAATTGACAATTGTAAAATCGGAAGCTACCAAAGCAGCTTTTCTGAACTTGGGAGGCAGTAAAAAGATACTGCATATTGCGAGTCATGCTGCAGCCAACAGGGAAGGCAATGGAGATTCCTGGATCAAGTTTTATCCGGAGCAACCGGATTCAGTTTTAGGGTACACCCTGTTTCTGCCTGAGATCTATCCGTTACCACTCAAAAATACAGAGCTGGTCATCCTGAGTGCCTGTGAATCGGCCAGCGGCATTGCTGCTTCCGGTGAAGGATTGCTGAGTTTGTCGCGGGCCTTTTTATATGCTGGTTCTAATGGAGTAATTGCTTCTCTTTGGAAATCGGAGGACCTGGTAACGGCCTACCTTATCCGAAAATTCAGGGAAGGCATCAGTTCAGGACTACCAGTGGAGAAGGCCCTGCAGGAAGCCAAATTGCAATTGTTATCCGATCCTGAAATACCGGTTCAGTTTAAACAACCCAATTATTGGGCGCACCTGGTTTATATTGGTAATTGTTCTCCTGCTAAATCAATGGCGACCTTTTTCTGGTGGCTGTTGGGAGGAGCAGGAGCAGTTGTGCTA
>JAGKTB010000049.1:0-5001 GCA_018993145.1 Flavihumibacter sp. | reverse complement strand
AAGCTCGCAGGTCGGCTCCCAAAATTGATACCGGCTGAATCCAGTCCCTGTTTCCAAACAATCAGCTTTCCCTGAAGAGTGAGTTTGGGGTGAGGCTGGTAACGGGCAATACCTACCGCTTCTATGAAATTGGCACCTCGCGGATGCGCCAGCGGCTGATTGTAATGCATGTAATTCGCAACCGAATCGCGGAAACTATACGTAAAAGGACGAACAATATTCAATTCACCCTGGATATCCAGGTTCTTTATACCTGCCACATCTACATATTTTCCACCCAGTTGCAGGCCATATTTATTTCCCCACCAGCCATTGCCTCCCCGAACTTCACTCAGCTTGAATTCATCCAATAGGAGTTGTCCGTATAACTGTACCCGTTTGGCAATGTTAGCTTTGAAATCCATGCCCACATTGGCATTATCCGGACTCCCATTCTGCTGCTCGATGGAACGATAGAAGATGATAGGATTGAGATAACTGAAATCATACCGGTTCGGACGCCCAAATACTACCGCTTCAAAAAATCCGATATTCAGCCAGCGGGTTGCCTGCCAACTAAGGTGGTGCATGGTTACGTATTTTTTATCCAGCAGGTTATCGCCTCTTCGTATGTGCGAGGGGTTTAGTTCCATGAATAGATTCTGGTAATTCAGTTTCCAGATCCTTGTATTGATTTTCAGGAATAGATTACTATTCCCAAAGTCACTAAGGAACATGCTTCGGTAACCATTACCGATAAAATTCCGGTCGTATCCAAATTGGATATTGATATAATCGGTTACATTAAAAAAGATGGAACCACGGGCATCGAAATAATCGTAGGCGGTACTTTTAAAGGATTTATAATATCCGGCTCCTGGTACTGCCCGGTTTGCTGCGACAAAATCCTTCACAAAGGAAGGTGGTCTCTCCTGGTTATCAGTCACATAAAAGTCGAATCCAATCCGGTTGGCAATCATACCTCTGCCGCGTGCTCCTTTTGTGTTCTGAAACAGTGATTCATCATTATCAGACTCTTTCATTACCGTGAACTGTACTACCGGATTAATGCTCAGAAAAAAATCTTTTACATCCACCAACGCAAAATCAGACGGGTACTGGTAAAAACTCTTCAGTATCGGCTTTTTGCTCAGAAAGGCTGATTTGTCGCCACTCACCCACTCCAGGTTGTTCATCAGCGCACTCCTGCGGTTATGCGCATCAACCCGACTCAGTTCTTCTTCCGGAATAGTTTCCAGGAATTTTACCCAACCTTTACGATCGTAGGGTTTGATATGCTGAAGGGAGAGGGCACTATCACGGTACATGATTTCCAGCCGGTCCATCAGGGGCTGGTGTTTATACCCCTGGGGTAACAGTGTCGACTGGGAAAATCCCACAACCGGAAAACTTAAGCAGGCGGTATAAAGCAGTCTTTTTATAACTTGCATTCAATGGTTTTTAAACAGGAATGAACATCTAATATGCAAAAATATCTCATAAAGAACGCGCAAATTGTCAACGAAGGAACGATTCGCACAGCGGACGTTTTGCTTTCGGGGGGACGGATTGAAAAAATCAACAGCCAAATCAGTGCCACAAATGGGGCTATCGAAATAAACGCAGAAGGAAAACATTTATTACCCGGTGTAATTGACGACCAGGTACATTTCCGCGAACCGGGTCTCACACATAAAGCTACCATTTATACTGAATCAAAAGCTGCTGTAGCGGGTGGTGTAACCAGTTTCATGGAAATGCCTAATACACAGCCCCCTGTTTTTACGCAGGAATTACTGGAAGATAAATATGCGATCGGCGCTGCCAGTTCCCTCGCCAACTATTCCTTTTTTATGGGAACATCCAATGACAACCTGGACGAAGTGCTGCGCACCAATGAGAAGAAAGACAGGGTTTGCGGAGTGAAAATTTTCATGGGCTCCTCTACTGGGGGGTTGCTGGTAGATAACCCACTCTCACTCGAACATATATTCGAGGGTACTGAACTTTTGATTGCCACCCATTGTGAAGATGAACGGATCATCCGCAAAAACCTCGAAGCTGCCAAAGCCAGTGGAAGAACCCTGACTGCGGCAGACCATCCTATTATCCGAAACGAAGAAGCCTGTTTCGAATCTTCTTTTTATGCTATACAACTGGCCAAGAAATTCAATACCCGGTTACATATTCTGCATATATCAACGGAAAAGGAACTGACACTTTTCGGTAATATGTTACCGTTAAAGGAAAAGCGCATCACCTCCGAAGTTTGTGTGCATCACCTTCATTTTACCAGTGAGGATTATGCGCAGCTGGGTAACCAGATCAAATGTAATCCGGCCATCAAGGCACCAAACAACCGGGCTGCCCTCTGGAAGGCACTGCTGGACGACCGGCTGGATATTATCGCAACCGATCATGCACCACATATCTGGGCAGAAAAACAGGAAGATTACCTCCATGCACATGCCGGACTTCCATTGGTTCAGCATTCACTACCCCTGATGCTGCATTATGTGAAAGAAGGGGCAATCCGGCTGGAAACAGTAGTTGAGAAAATGAGCCATGCACCGTCAGAATGCTTCCAGATTCGCCAGCGGGGTTATATCCGGGAAGGTTATTATGCCGACCTGGTACTGGTGGACCTGAACCAGCCGACCACGGTTTCCAAAGACAATATTTATTACAAGTGCGGATGGAGCCCGCTGGAAGGAACAACTTTCCCATCTTCGGTTACTCACACTTTTGTGAATGGACACCTTGTTTATGGAAAAGAGGGGTTCGATGAATCACAGAAAGGAATGCGACTGGAATTTGATCGCTGATTGTAGCGAATTAACTAAATTGGTAGCCCATGGATATAGATAAAACCTCCCTGCTGGACCTTAATATATTCCACCCGGAAGAGGAATATTCTATTTTTCACCGGCTCAACTTCACCCGTACCGTAGAAGGAAAGGAATGGCTCCGCCTGCGTTTCCAGCAACCATTTCATGATCTGAAATCTATTCTCCAAACCCAGCAAATCCTTCAGTTAATGCTGCAGGAGCTGGATAAGTGGCCGGAGGATATCACCAATGGAACCCTGATGGTGATGGAAAAGTTTTTCGGAACCCAGCTCGACAGCATTCCGGTAGACAACAATTGGGTGAATGCACAGCTCTACAAATTGTTTCACGGTCCCGATTATGCGATCATCCGCTTCAGCCTGCAACATTTCGGAGATTTTGTCAGAGGGATACAAAAGATCATTCAACTCTTTGAAGGAAAAGCAGTCCCGCCCAATCTGGAGCGGATCCTGGAAAGAGCCGGAAAACTGACCAGCGATATACACCTGAAAACTCTGGCTGATAAGAACCGGGCAGATGAATTAACCCCCAAACAGGTACTTTATTTTGGTCATTATATCCGCTACAAATTCAGGAACGCAACTACCGAACTAACGGAGATCTATGGCCAGCTGGACGGATGGTATGGGATGGCCGCAGCCATGCGGCATTTTAAACTCAACTTTCCTGAATTTGCAGAATCAGAACAACCCTTTATTGAGGCGGAGGAGGTATTTCATGTATTGTTACCCAACCCTGTTGATTATTCCATCAGCCTCGATCAACAACACAATTTTCTCTTTCTTACCGGAGCCAACATGGCTGGAAAAAGCACGTTTATCAAATCGGTGGGGGCTGCTGTTTACCTGGCCCACCTGGGGATGGGCGTACCTGCCAAACACTTACGATTATCTTTATTCGAAGGCATTCTCAGCAATATCAACCTGACTGATAATATTGTTAAAGGAGAAAGCTATTTTTTCAATGAAGTACAACGCATCAAAAACACGATCCTTAAAATCAATGACGGTCGTAAATGGCTGGTATTGATTGATGAATTGTTTAAAGGCACCAATGTACAGGATGCCATGAAATGTTCATCAACTGTAATTGAAGGTCTTATTAAAATAAACCACTCCCTATTCATTCTCTCCACCCACCTCTATGAAATCGGAGAAGCACTCAAAGCCTTTCCGAATATTATCTTCCGTTATTTTGAAACAGAAGTAACGGATGATCAGTTAACATTCAGTTACCAGCTCAAAGAAGGCATCAGTAACGACCGGTTGGGTTACCTCATCCTGAAACGCGAAAAAGTGGTGGAATTACTGGCGCAAATCCCTGATGCAAATGGGTTAAAGAACGGTTGACCTGCCAGCTGCGCTGCTTTACCTTGGCTATATGTTAGTGAAAACATATGGTTCAGCAGTAAATGGAGTAGAAGCCATCACCATCTCTATTGAGGTCAATATTACCAACGGAACACAAACCTTCCTGGTAGGGTTACCAGACAATGCTGTGAAGGAAAGTATGCTACGCGTGGAAACCGCGATCAAAGCCATCGGTTATTTCATGCCCAGAACCCGGGTAGTGATCAATATGGCACCGGCAGATATTCGCAAAACAGGTACTGCTTTTGATTTGCCAATTGCGATTGGCATACTGGCTGCTACTGAACAGCTCATTAACCTGGAACCACTTCAAAATTGGGTATTCTGTGGGGAACTTGGACTGGACGGAAGCCTGCAGCCAATCCGGGGAGCACTTCCCATGGCACTAACAGCGAGAAAAGAAAAGTTTAGCGGCATTGTGGTTCCTATTCAGAATGCTGCTGAAGCAGCAGTGGTAGACAGCCTACCGGTAATGGGCATATGCTCTTTAACAGAAGCCATACAACTAGTTGAGGATCCTATGCGAGCCAAACCACACCATTCAGGCATTGAACAATGGTTCAATGAACCACCTGGCTTAGAAACCGGAGATTTTTCAGATGTAAAGGGACAGGAAAACATCAAACGGGCTATGGAAATCGCGGCGGCAGGCGGGCATAATCTATTATTGATTGGTCCGCCTGGTGCTGGCAAAACCATGCTGGCAAGAAGATTCCCTGGTATTCTACCGCCCCTGACACTGGAGGAGGCACTGGAAACTACCCGTATTCATAGTGTAGCTGGTAAATTGACAACCGGAACAG
>JAGKTB010000424.1:0-3689 GCA_018993145.1 Flavihumibacter sp. | reverse complement strand
CTGCTGAGTTTTAGCCAACGAACGCATGATTATCTCCAACAACATAAAGTACCGCACCAATTTCAAATAGAACCAGGTGATCACGATTTCAAAGTTTGGAAAAACGGGCTTTACCAATTTGCTCAATTAGTTTTCTAAGAAAATGATCAAACAGTCCAGCAACCTACTATTACTTTTACTATTGGTAATCTTTGCCAACTCTGCGCAAACACAGAAAACAGCAACCAATCCGATTGTTTACGCAGATGTTCCAGACATGTCCATGATAAGGGTTGGTAATGTCTATTACATGAGCAGTACAACCATGCATATGAGTCCAGGTGTTCCCATCATGAAATCGACTGACCTGGTTAATTGGCGTATTGTTAATTATGCTTATGACACCCTCGCAGAGGTGGATGCGTTAACACTTAAAAATGGTAAAAATGCCTATGGCGCCGGATCCTGGGCAAGCAGCCTACGCTATCACAAGGGAGTTTACTATGTTACTACATTTGCATCCACCACGGGGAAAACATACATCTTTACTACATCCGATATTGAAAAAGGATCCTGGAGAAGAATCCAGTTTCAACCAGGTTTTGCATGATCATACACTATTCTTTGATGATGGCAAAGCCTATATGCTTTATGGCAATGGCAAACTCAGCCTGGTTGAACTAAAGCCCGATCTGTCCGGTGTTGAACCCGCAGGTTTCCATCAGGTTGTGATTGAAAATGCAAGTCTTCCTGCTGGCACTAATATCGGTCTGGGAGCTGAGGGATCGCAACTATACAAGGTTAATGGATATTACTACCTGTTTAACATCGCATGGCCCCGGGGTGGGATGCGTACAGTGATCGTTCATCGTTCAAAAAAAATCACGGGCCCTTATGAAGGTAAACTTGTTTTGCAGGATAGAGGAATAGCACAAGGCGGACTTATAAATAAGCCAAATGGCAACTGGTATGCCTACCTGTTTCAGGACCATGGTGCAGTTGGCAGGATTCCTTATCTGGTACCAGTAAAATGGGTAAACGACTGGCCAGTTTTAGGTGAAAACGGAAAGGTACCCATGACACTAAATCTGCCCCCGAATCAATCGCTGGTTCCTGGTATCGTTGCATCTGATAATTTCACCCGAAAACGCAAAGAGCGGGATCTGCTACTGGTTTGGCAATGGAATCACAATCCTGATAATTCCTTGTGGTCAGTGAAATCACGGAAAGGTTTTCTTCGCTTAACCACAGGTAGAATTGATACAAGTTTGCTAACAGCACGTAACACATTAACCCAGCGAATGTTTGGTCCACAAGCTGAGGCCAGTATTGAAATCGATTGCTCGCATATGAACAATGGTGATATTGCCGGATTAGCCCTGCTGCAAAAAAACTATGGATGGGTCGGAATCAAAAAAATCAGGGATACTTATCATCTCCAAATGCTCAATTGCTCAACCGGATCCCCGGAAGTGGATGCTGACATTCCTATACAACAATCAACGATACATCTCCGTGCCAGTTGTGATTTTACCAACAAAACAGATACAGCGCATTTCTCTTACAGTCTTGATGGTCAGACCTGGAACCACATCGGTACCACCCTGAAAATGAGCTATACCCTGCCACATTTTATGGGTTATCGCTTCGCCCTTTTCAATTTCTCCTCTGTACAGCCCGGAGGATTCGTCGATTTTAATCATTTCAACCTTTCACCCGGCCATGGGCACCGATTGGGTGAATGAGCTACCTTAGATGTCAAAACTATTAACCCATGCGCTGGAGCCCACTGATCTGTTTTGCTATTTTATTCACCACCTGCACCAATCCGGTCCATCAAAAGTTTCCAAGCGTAACGATTCTAAAACAGGAAAACATTGTAGACAGTCCGCTTTTTGCCAGCTGTCATGCTTCAACAATTGTGGATCTCCCGGGCAACCGACTGCTAGCTGCCTGGTTCGCAGGCCCGCATGAATCACATAAGGAAGTAATCATCTATACTGCTATCCACGAAAATGGAACCTGGAGCCAGCCGCAGCCCGTTGCTGATGGCATTATCAATGACTCGTTGCGTTATCCAACCTGGAATCCTGTTTTGTTCCGCACGCAATCCGGCAAACTTGCACTGTTTTATAAAGTAGGTCCCAACCCACGCGAATGGTGGGGCGAATACAAAATCTCCAATGATGAGGGCAAAACCTGGTCAGCCGCTATCAAACTGCCCGAAGGCATACTGGGACCAATTAAGAACAAACCCATTCAACTTAAAGATGGATCTATTCTGCACCCATCAAGTACCGAAAGCCTCGACGAAAAAATCTGGCATATCCATCTTGAAAAATCTGATAGCAATTTCCAGAACTGGAGCCGCATCAATATCAATAACGATAGTTTCGGTGTAATACAACCCAGTATACTTTCTTATCCTAACGGAGACCTGCAGTTGCTTTCCAGGAGCCGTCAGAATTACATCATACAAACCTGGTCTAAAGACCAGGGTGCTACCTGGGGGGCACTTACCAAAACCAGTCTTCCCAATCCCAATGCTGGTTCAGATGCTGTAACGCTTCACAACGGCTGGCAATTACTCGTGTACAATCCGCTTCCGGCAGGTAAAGACTGGTGGAATGGCAGAAACCGGCTCAATGTGGCTGTGTCAAAAGACGGTAGCAATTGGCAGGATGTTCTTGAACTGGAAAATCATCCGGAAGGCGAATATAGTTATCCGGCAGTTATTCAAGACCGTGATAATATTATCCATATAACTTATACGCACGACCGAAAAAATATCCGGTACGTTTCCCTGCAGGTAAAATAAAAATACCCCCTTGCCTGCGCAAGAGGGCCGGGTCTCACCTTCTGGTATGTGGACCACTACTTATTTTACGAGGAAAGGAATAGCCTGCAATCCGCATTTCAATGTATACATGCCTTTGGAAAGCAGAGATAAATCCAGCCTGTTTAATCCTGCTTTTCCATCGGTCTGATAAACAGGAATACCTGCCTGGTTATACACCTGGATTAATCCTGCTGTTTCCATTTGCACAGTTAACTGCCCTGATGTTACCGGGTTTGGATAAATACTAACTACTGCATCAGCATCCAGTTTAATTGCCAGCACTTTACTGAATCGGGTCCTTCCATTCTGATCACGTTGCATGATCCGGTAATGATTGACTCCGGCAACTGGTTTTACATGTTCAAACTGATAGCGTTGTATGGTTTGCGAACTGTTATTGGATAATACAGAACCTATGGTTGTCCATGCAGTTCCGGATACACTATGCTGCACCAGGTAATCCTGCGTATTGTATTCTGCAAAGGTTTCCCAGTTCAGTATAACTGATTTCTTCAATCGGCTGGCAGTAAAACTTTTCCAGTCTGCAGGTAATGAAATCATCGCATCGCCAATAGCAAAAGGTGAAAAACTTCCGGTATAACCAGAATAGGTTAAACTGTTTGTACCTGGTAAAATTCCAGTTAAAGGCTGCTTATTCCAACTATTATTTTCAAAATGATACAAGGCCGGAGTAACAAGATTAATTGCTTCATCTTCATTCCAGTAAAATGTAAAATCCAATCCATTCCCTCCATTTGCATTGGCTTTACTGATATCCCAGGTACGCTTTACTCTTGGCACATCAGACACCGTTCCATCTGAACCATTGAGGTATACTTCATCCACCACACGAACTGAGATCGGAAGAGCA
>JAGKTB010000423.1:0-6452 GCA_018993145.1 Flavihumibacter sp. | reverse complement strand
TCCTTTCTTCCTTTCCTCCATCTTCCGTACCTTTGCGCCTCCAAAGAAGGAGTTTTCATCATGATTTCAGTTAACAACGTCACATTATCATTCGGTAAAAGGGTTCTATTTGATGAGGTAAACCTCAATTTCACCAAGGGAAACTGTTATGGAGTGATTGGTGCCAATGGCGCCGGTAAATCCACCTTCCTCAAAATCCTTTCAGGTGAAATCGAACCATCCAAAGGATCTGTGAGTTTTAGTCCGGGTGAACGTATGGCGGTTCTGAAGCAGAACCATTTCGCCTATGATAACATCACAGTGCTGAATACCGTATTGATGGGACACCAGAAAATGTGGGATGTTATGCAGGAGCGGGATGCCATCTACGCAAAAGAAGACTTTAGCGAAGAAGACGGCATGCGTGCAGGCGAACTGGAAGGAGAATTTGGCGAAATGGGTGGATACACTGCCGAGAGTGATGCAGGCAGTCTCCTTAGCGAATTGGGTGTACCCGAGTCTTACCACCAGAGCCTTATGAAAGATATTCCTGGTAACCTTAAAGTGCGGGTATTGCTAGCCCAGGCCCTCTTTGGAAATCCCGACATCCTGCTGCTCGACGAACCGACCAACGGTCTGGATATTGAAACCATCAGCTGGCTGGAGAACTTCCTGGCAGATTATGAAAATATTGTACTTGTAGTATCCCACGACCGTCACTTCCTGGATGCCATCTGTACCCATGTGGCGGATGTGGATCGCCAGAAGATCAAGATTTTCACCGGTAACTATACCTTCTGGTATGAGAGCTCTCAACTGATGAGTCGCCAGATCAACGATAAGAACAAGAAGGTTGAGGAGAAGCGTGCCGCCCTTATGGAATTCATCGCCCGATTCAGTGCGAATGCTTCCAAATCCAAGCAGGCTACCAGCCGGAAAAAGGCGCTCGAGAAACTTACTATTGAAGAAATCGAACCTTCCAACCGTCGTTATCCGGGTATTATTTTCCAGCCCTTGCGTGAGGTTGGAAACCAGATCCTGAATGTGGAAAAACTGAGTGCCTCTGTTGATGGCCGTCCGCTGTTTAACAATGTCAGCTTCAGTGTAAATAAGAATGATAAGATCGCGATTCTGAGCAAGGATCCCCTGGCAGCAACTGCCTTTTATGAGATCATCAACAATAAACGCAAGGCAGACAAGGGTAGCTTCGAATGGGGTACTACCATCACCAGTGCCTACCTGCCGGTTGAAAACAATGAATTTTTCACAGAGGGATTAAGCCTGCTGGAATGGCTGCGTCAATATGTGCCACCACATGTTACAGATGCGGATGAGCCTTTCCTGCGTGGTTTCCTGGGCAAAATGCTGTTCAGCGGAGATGATATCATGAAGAAAACAAATGTACTGAGTGGTGGCGAAAAAGTGCGTTGTATGGTAAGTCGCATGATGTTGCAGAACCCCAACCTGATCATGCTGGATCAGCCTACCAACCACCTCGACCTGGAAAGTATCCAAAGCTTCAACGAAGGTTGTCAGAACTTCCCTGGCATAGTGTTGCTTACATCGCATGACCATACCTTTATGCAAACCGTAGCCAATCGTATCATCGAACTTACACCCAATGGTATTATTGACCGCCTGATGAGCTTTGATGAATACCTGGAGGATGATCGGGTTAAAAAGCTGAAGGCAGAAATGTATGGTGAAGGCGTTCCGGCTTAATTAAGCCGGAAGCTGACTCCGGATTGTACAGCACCGTAAAAATTTCCAGCTGATAAACGTACAAATCCTGTAGTACGGCGTACTGTAAAATGGAAGGTGTTATTGATATAAAAAGGGGTGAAGTTGTTATACGTGAATTGTTCATAGTTGCGTAAGCGATGTAAGGATGATCCTATCGCCAACTGATAACCGAGTCGCACATCCGGATTCCGGGGCTTGAATATCCACTCGGTAAATCCACCCAGAGTTAGATGCGTATTTCGGCGATCTGAAATTTCTACTACCGAATCAGGGAGTGCCAGGCGCGTTTTGTAATAATCACCGAACTCTCTTCCAAAGCTGGACTCCAGGCCAAAAACCCTCCATTCTACGCGGGTTCCAAGAGGAATCACTATTGCCAATCCGGCTGTTGAGCCCACGGAAGCGGTAAACTTATTACCTGTTGGCCCTTCAAAGTAAATAGGCTCCCCGGTTACCGGATCATATTTGACGTTGTTGTCATAGGCGCCACCGGAAATGTCATAACTGCCCACACTGCCATGCAGTCCCGCATATCCCTGGAGATTCTTTCCCAATTGTCCGGCTACATGGTACTTGCCCTGAAAAATATAAATCGCATCAGCCAGCCAGTCGTTGGAGCCGCCTAATGTTGCAGAAGCTGTGAGATAATGAGCTGTTTTCTTCTCATCTGAAAGGGTCGGCATCACATGGTAAGTATTTTGCTGATTGGTATACGGACTCCTAAAAATTGTTCGGGTAGTACAGGAAGCGCCAAATAGCAGGCACAAAACCAGGCTAAACAGGGTGTTGGAATAGGTTAAACGCATGCAGCTTTGACAATTGCGCCAGGAAGAGCGCTGCATGGCTATATTGGGCAATAATCAGTTAATTTTATCGCTTTAAGTGGAAACGGGCCTTTTGCTAAAACAACTGCTGATATCGTTGTTGATCGTATTGTGGGGACAGTTACTCCTGGCACAGGAGCCTTCAGCTTTGAAGCAGCTCAAAACTTCGAATGCCCGGCAGGCCCGAATACCTGTAAAAGCAGGAAAAATCACACTCGATTCACTCACAATTATTCCTGGTTCGGTTCGTATTCCCGGACTCGCAGATAGTTTGTATACCATCGACTGGCTCGATGGCAGTATCACCTTCAAACAACTGCCTCCTTTTGATTCGGTACTGGTGCAGTGGCGCAATTTTTCTACCCGGCTTAACAAGGTCAAACAGGACCTGAATTTTGACAGCATACTAAACTCTTACGTTTCTCAGCAAACCATTCGCAGTATGGGTGAATCCTCCCGCCGCGATGATGAGTTTTTCAATTTCGGCAACATCAATTACAGCGGTAGTTTTGGAAGAGGGATATCCTTCGGTAATGCGCAGGATGCGGTGGTTACTTCCAACCTCAATCTCCAGATCAATGGCTTTCTGGGCGATAGCATTGAAATTGCTGCAGCCATCACGGATAACAATATTCCTATCCAGCCGGATGGCACCACACAACAGTTAAATGAATTTGACCGCATCTTTCTGCAATTCAAAAAGAAAGGATGGCAGCTTAGTTTGGGTGATATTGATATTCGCCAGAACCGGAATTATTTTCTGAACTTTTACAAACGCCTGCAGGGCGGAGCTTTTGAAAACACCAGCAACCTGGGTAAAAATGTGGTGAATAGAACCATGTTCAGCGGTTCCATTGCCAAAGGAAAATTCACACGGAATATATTCGACGGATTGGAAGGCAACCAGGGACCTTATCGTTTGACAGGAGCTAATAATGAACTCTATTTTGTAGTGCTGGCAGGTACGGAAAGAGTTTTCCTCGATGGAGAATTATTGCAACGTGGTGAAGACCGTGATTATGTGATCAATTACAATACAGCAGAAATTACGTTTACCCCTCGCCGTATGATCAACAAGGATCGCAGGATACAGGTGGAATTTGAATATGCCGACCGGAACTACCTTAATACCAACCTCTATCTATCCAATGAAACGGAGATCGGTAAGCGCTTTCGTCTGCGGATGGCAGCTTTCTTCAACAACGATGCAAAAAACTCTCCCATCAACCAAACCCTGGATCCACAACAAAAACGTTTCTTAGGGTTAGTGGGAGATAGTATCCAGTCAGCGTTTTATCCAATCGCTTCCATTGATACCTTTTCTCCGGGAAAAATTCTGTACAAGAAAATCGAAGTGCTAGTGAATGGAGCACCGGATTCCATCTATGTGTATTCAACGAACCCGGATAGTGCACGGTATAACCTGAATTTTATTGAAGTAGGACAGGGCAGGGGAAATTATGTTCCGGATCTCAATGCTGCCAATGGCAAAGTGTATCGTTGGGTGGAGCCCATTAATGGTGTACCCCAGGGAAATTTTGAAGCAGCTACTTTGCTGATCACACCCAAAAAACAACAGGTACTCACGTTTGGAGGAGATTATTTCGTCAGTGGTAAAACCACCATCAGTGCGGATATCGGCATGAGTAATTTCGATATCAATACTTTTTCAACGCGGCAAAAAGGAAATGATAAAGGCTTTGCTTCGCGCTTTCAATTCAAACATATCGAACAACTAAATCCAACGTTGAACCTGCAGGGAGATGGATCTTTTGAATGGGTGGAGCATAGCTTTCGGCCATTGGAGCGCTTACGAAATGTGGAGTTCACCCGCGACTGGGGATTGCCACTGCAGGTATTGCCTGCTGATGAAACCATGTATGCAGCAGGATTGGAACTGAATGATAAGAAGAACAATCGCCTGCGCTACCAGTTTACCGGGTACCAGCGAAGCGATGGCTTCAAAGGAGGCAGAAACAGCCTGATACATCAGCAGAACACAAAAGGATGGAGCTTCAATAACCAGTTGAACATTACCAAATCGAGCAGCTTACTTGATGATGGATATTTTCTCCGACCCAGTTTGAATATTGCGAAAACACTGGCAGGATTGCGCAACTACACAGTTGGAGTGAGTTATGAACTGGAACACAATGAAGCCCGGAACAAACAAACGGATACGGTTACGCCCTACAGTTTTTCCTTTGATATCCTGAAGATTTACCTGAAATCCGATGAACAGAAAGCCAACAAATGGGGCTTCAGTTATTATACCCGAAGTGATCAGTTACCAATAGGAGGTGAGTTAGTAAGAACCGATCGCAGCCAGAACTTTACGTTAACAGGAGAATTGATGTCGAGTCCGGCACACCAGCTGCGGGTGAATGCTACTTATCGTACCCTGCAGGTCTTCCAGAAAACCAATACCAATTCGGAGTCAGATAAATCCTTATTGGGCAGGGTAGAGTATCAGATCAATGAATGGAAGGGATTGGTAACCGGAAATGTGTTGTATGAGTTGGGAGCGGGACAGGAGCAGAAGCGCGATTTTGCTTTCCTCGAAGTACCTGCCGGACAGGGAGAATATGCCTGGTTTGATTACAATAACGATGGCGTGCAGCAACTCAATGAATTTGAGATTGCGTTGTTCCAGGACCAGGCCAAATACATCCGAATTTTCACGCCTACCAATGAATTTGTAAAAGCTGCCTACAATAGCTTTAACTACAGCATGGCGATTAATCCAAGGGCAGTGTTGGATCCACTCTCCTCGAAAGGGTTCAAAAAAATGCTGACCCGATTCAACCTGCAGTCATCTTTGCAATTGTACCGCAAGCAACTGGCAGATGGATCCATTCAGTTCAATCCGTTTGATAATAAACTAGTGGACAGTACCCTGATCAGTTTAACCAGTGTCTGGATCAATAGCCTGGCGTTTAACCGGTTTAGCTCACGCTGGGGATTTGATATCAGCAATATCCGTAACAATGCCAAAGTATTACTGACCTATGGACTGGAAAGCAGGTCGCAGGAGGAATGGAATATCCGCAGCCGCCTGAATTTCGCCAAACGATATACGCTGGAGTTGATAGGTAAAACAGGAAAAACACAATTAGCCACTGGTAATGAAAAATTTGATAACAGGAACTATTCGGTGCAGCAATTTTCACTGGAGCCGAAACTAAGTTTCACAAAAGGAGCCAATTTCAGAGTAGGAGGAGGGTATCGCTACCAGCATAAAGAGAATCAACTGGGGTTATCAGAAAATCTGAGTTCGCATGCCATGAATGCGGATGTGAAATACAATTTGCTCCAGAATGCGTCTCTTCAAGGAAAGTTTACCTATAACACCATCCAATTTCCTTTTCCAACCAACACTACAGTCAGTTATATCATGCTGGATGGATTGCAGCCCGGTAAGAACCTGTTATGGTCGATAGACCTAACGAAAAGATTGGGCAAAAACCTGGAAATGAATATTCAGTATGAGGGCCGTAAGCCCGGAGAAAATAGAGTAATTCATATCGGCAGGGCATCCCTTCGTGCAATATTGTAAGTTGTATCCAACGTTATAACTGGGATGATTACCTGCATTTGTTAAAGCATTTGTAAGTCTGGGTACGATACTTGCATATACTTTCTTTATTGTAATTTGCGACATCTAAAATCTCATTTATGAAGAAACTACTTTTATCCTTTGCAATGGCAGCCGGACTTATGAGTGCAAAAGCGCAGAGCGACTACAACAGTGCTATAGGTCTGAGAATTGGGGGATATGATGATCTGGTATCCGCATCGTATAAAACGCATGTAACCAAGCCAGGCGCCCTGGAATTTAACCTGGGTTTCCGTGGCCGTAGCTATGGCAGTTTTGATTGGGTAACCGTTGCGTTCAGTGCAGCGTAT
>JAGKTB010000422.1:0-6158 GCA_018993145.1 Flavihumibacter sp. | reverse complement strand
TGCGGGACAAGGGTTGGTGGTATGGCAGGGAATGGCTTTTGGAAAGGGAGCAGCGGGAGCCGGCGTCTTTCGCCAGGGACCATCATTGAAAGCCTACCGATCAGCGGGCGAAATTAATTTTTTCAGGGGAGCTGCAGTTCACCTTGCAAAAGGCAAATGGGAGTTGCTAACCTGGATATCTAACAGAAAAAAATCAGCCACCATTATTCGGGAAAATGAGGAGGCGGTTGCATTCAGTAGTTTATCCGCTTCTGGTTATCATCGAACAGGTTCAGAAATTGCAGGAAGAAAACAACTTGGGGAATTGGGAGCAGGTTCTATACTCAGGTATCAAACGGGTAATTTGCGAATTGGTTGGAATCAATTGTATCAACGATTTTCGCTTCCCTGGCAACCCAGGGAAGCTCCTTATTCACAGTTTTATTTCCGAGGTCAATCATCTGTTCATCAGTCCATCGACTACAATTGGGGTAAAAAGCAGTTTTTTCTCTTTGGTGAAATTGCAAGGGGTGGCAAGGGATACGGGATGGTCAAGGGGATGCTGGCAAGTATTGACAAACGGCTCGACTGGACATTGGTATACCGGAATTTTCAGCCTTCCTATCATGCAGTATTTGCGAATGCATTATCAGAACAGGCTGCTGTACGAAATGAGGAAGGAATTTATGCCAGTCTTGAAATCAAGCCGGCGAAAGGCTGGCAGATACAATTGTTTGCAGACTGGTATCGGTTTCCCTGGTTGCGGTTTCGCGCAGATGCTCCGGGTAGTGGGAGGGAAGCGAGGTTGCTGATTCAGTGGGAAAAAAGACGTGCCTGGCTGATCTATGGTTATTTCAGGATGCAAACTAAACCGGAAAACATATCTGGTGTCTTTACAAATACAATTGTACCGGTTGCCCAGGAAAATCTGAGACTGCATGCGCAGCGTACTGCAACAAAAAATCTGTTGATCAGTACCAGGTTGGATATGGTCTTTTTCAGAAAAGCGGAGGTCATGCAATCCGGCTGGGGGCTGTATACAGATACGAAATGGATGGTTCCACAAAGAAACTGGCAGTTTGCTGCAAGAATACACTGGTTCCGGACAGATGGATATGAAACCCGTATTTACAGTTATGAACGGGATCTCCTCTACAGCTATTCTATTCCTGCATTTTTTGATCAGGGATTGCGTTATTACCTGCAATGGCAGGGCAAATTGAAAATTAACTGGTTGTCTTCGGGTGGACTGAAATGGTGGATCCGATGGTCGCAGACCCGCTTGTCCAATCAGGAATCCATGGGTTCAGGTCTTGATGAAATTCCAGGCAACCGGCGTTCAGAGTGGAAATTTCAGGTTATACTTGATTGGTAAAGGCAGTTTGCCAACAAATAGTACTTTTGACCTTCAATACTGTATCATGGATAATACGAACAATCAGCAGAACCAGTTAAATATTGAAATATCCGAAGAGATGGCCGAAGGGGAATATGCGAATCTCGCGATCATCACACATTCCCATGCAGAGTTTGTAATTGATTTTGTAAATGTGATGCCCGGCACACCTAAAAGCAGAGTAAAGTCCAGAATTATTCTGACCCCTCAGCATGCCAAGCGATTCATGAAAGCCCTGATTGAAAATATAGATCGATTTGAGGAAGTGAATGGCGATATTAAAGACCTGGAAGAGATCCAGGTTCCAATGAATTTTGGCGGACCGGCGGCACAAGCCTGATATCAGATCAGTCCTTCATCTGCAAAGCTGAAATACCCATCCTGGCTAACAATCAGGTGGTCGAGAACTCGGATGTCCAGTAATAAAGCAGCTTCCCTGATTTTACGAGTAAGTTCCTCATCGGCCTTGGAGGGGTGGAGGTTTCCGGAGGGATGATTGTGGCAAAGAATGAGTGCTACTGCATCCTGTTCTAAAGCTTTTCTCATGATGATCCGGGGATCTGCAACTGTTCCTGTTAAGCCACCGCTACTGATGATTTCCTTATGTTTGATTTTGTTGGCTCTGTTCAGGAACAGTACGATAAATATTTCATGCCGGTAATCGCCGAATTGCTGTTGCAAAAAAGCTGCTACATCCCGGCTACCGGTAATGGCTTTTAGTTCCAGCGCCTGGCTGAGTTGGCGGCGTTTAGCCAGTTCCATTGCAGCGGCAATCGTTACCGCTTTTGCCTTTCCGATTCCTTTCACTTTCATCAATTCAAATACGGATAACTTACCAAGTTCAAACAGGTTGTTTTGGCCAAGCTGCAGCAGTTCCCTTGCCATATCCAGGGCCGTTTTTTCCTTATTGCCATGATTCAGTAAGAGGGCAATCAGTTCCGCATCGCTAAGTTGCATCGGACTTTTACTAAGTAGTTTTTCGCGTGGCCGATCGTCTTTTGCCCATGATTTAATTGAGTGGTTCTGCGCTTGCATGAAGTAAGATTAATGAATATTTTTATGTCTTGAAACAGGGTTTTAACCCTTTTATCCAATGATCCTTTTTTGTAGAAAAACTAAAACCAGTAAGCTATGAATTCCCGTACTTTCAACGTATTAGGCGGATTCCAATCCATGCTCTTTTGCATAGGAATCTACGTGGTAGCCTTATTCTTTTCCATTTTTATTTGCTCTGCAATTTTTCACGCGTTTCAGAATCGTACCGAACCGATCGGCACCCTGAAAACGGTATCTGCCAGCCAGGCGGCTCCGCAGGTAGTGGCGTCGCGATAAATTAGTTAATGTAGACAGGTAGAAGAGGGGATGCCAATGGTAGTCCCCTTTTCGTTTTTTGTTCAAATTCTTGCAGTTCAGGGCGGAGTGTCAACTTCAACTCTTTATCTTCGCCGCAAGAATTTTCTTCTATGACTGCAAAAATCTTCTCCGGTACCGGCTCGCAGTACCTGGCTGAAAAAATCGCCAACAGCTACGGAATTCCATTAGGCAGGATTAATATCCAGAAATTCAGCGACGGAGAGATTCAACCGGTTTACCAGGAAAGTATCAGGGGGGATGTTGTATTTCTGGTGCAGAGCACGTTTGCACCTTCAGACAACCTGATGGAGTTGCTCCTGATGATCGATGCAGCACGCCGTGCATCTGCCTATAAAGTGATTGCCGTGATTCCTTACTACGGATATGCCCGGCAGGACAGGAAGGATAAACCCCGGGTGGCAATAGGCAGTAAGTTGATTGCCAATATGTTAACAGCTGCGGGAGCCGACCGGGTAATCACCATGGACCTGCATGCTCCCCAAATTCAGGGCTATTTTGATATCCCTGTTGACCACCTCGACAGCTCGGTAATTTTTATCCCTTATATAGAGCAACTAAAACTGGAAAACCTTACCTTTGCGGCCCCTGACGTGGGTAGTGCAAACAGGATCCGGGAAATAGCCAGTTATTTCAATGCTGAAATGGTGATTTGTGATAAGCATCGGAAGCGGGCAAATGAAATTGCGAGTATGGTGGTGATTGGAGATGTGACGGATAAGAATGTGATCCTGATTGATGATATCTGTGATACCGGAGGAACACTTGCAAAAAGTGCCGGGTTGCTGAAGGAGAAAGGAGCTACTACCGTTCGGGCTATGTGTACGCATCCGGTATTGAGTGGAAAAGCCTACGAGAATATCGCAGGCAGTGTGTTGGAAGAACTGGTGGTTTGTGATACTATACCATTGAAGCAGCAGGTAGACAAGATTAAAGTTTTGTCAGTTGCTAACCTGTTTGCGGTGGCTTTGCGAAATGCATTTGAACAAAGAAGTATTACCAGCCTGTTCATTCATTCGCAATTAAAAGAACAGCGGGATGCTGAGCTGAGGAAAGATTAAATCGTGCTTAATTATTATTAAATAAAACAAAATGAAAACAATTACAATCGAAGGACAACTCAGGACCGAAACCGGGAAAAAGGCCACCCGCCAACTTCGCTCTGAGGGAAAAGTGCCAGGTGTAATTTACGGAGGTGAGCAGGAAATTAATTTCGTTGCTCCGGCCAAGGCTTTCAAGCCACTGGTGTATACCGCTGAATTCAACCTTGCAGAGGTAAAAATTGATGGCAAAAGCTACAAATGCATTCTGAAAGACATGCAGTTCGACAAAGTGAGTGACGCGCTTACACACGTTGACTTACAGGAACTGGTAGAAGATAAGCCGGTTATCGCACAATTGCCGCTTCACCTGACAGGGGCACCTGCTGGTGTAAAAGCCGGTGGTCGCCTGGTAGTTAAAGTGAAGGCATTGAAAGTTAAAACCCTGCCTAAATACCTGAAAGAAAGCATCGAGCTGGATATTACCAATCTGGAACTGAACGAAAACGTGCGAATCCAGGATGTTAAGACAGAGAATATGGAAATTATGATGTCTCCCCGTATTCCGGTTGCTTCTATCGTAATGACCCGTCAGCTGAAGCAGGAAGAAGCTGCTGCTGAAAAAGGCAAGAAATAATCGAATCGATTTTTCAATTCATACAAAAGCACCGGTATCCCCGGTGCTTTTTCCGTCCTCCGTCCTCCGTCCCCTCGTCCCCCGTCTCCCGTCTCCCGTCTACCCCGTTTCCCGTCTCACCTTCTTATCTTCGCGCCATGAACAAGTTTCTCATCGTTGGTTTAGGTAATATTGGAGCTGAATACGCTCATACCCGGCATAATATCGGGTTTGATGTGGTGGATGCACTGGCAGAAAAACATGGGGTAAGCTTTCGAACCGACCGCTTGGGTGATGTTGCTGAAATAAAACTAAAAGGTAAATCCCTGGTCCTCCTTAAGCCATCCACTTACATGAATCTGAGTGGAAAGGCAGTGAAATACTGGATGGATAAAGAAAAAATCCCGGCTGAACAGGTATTCGTGATTGTGGATGAGCTGGCCCTGCCACTGGAAAAAAGCAGGATCAGAGGGGCCGGCAGTGATGGGGGCCACAATGGCTTGAAGAGTATCCAGGAACAATTGGGAACATCGGCCTACCCGCGACTTCGATTTGGTATTGGTAATAATTATCCGAAGGGCCGGCAGGTAGATTATGTGCTGGGTAAATGGACTTCTGAAGAAGCGCCTCTTATCCGTATGAAAATAGATAAAACCATCCCCATAATTGAATCCTTTGTCCTTGCCGGGCTGGCCAATACTATGAATCATTTCAATAATGTGGAATACAAGTTATGATTTATGCTTATGAATGGTTATTTTCGCTCACCATCAGGTAAACCTGCCTGTGATTCCGATATCCCTATCAAATTCCGGGGAGTAACGTCCCAACCAAACCAGTGATTATTTAATCATTAAACCCTGTAGTGAATATGAAAATATTCTGCATAGGCCGTAACTATGTGGCGCACGCCAAAGAACTGGGCAACGAAGTGCCCGATGAACCGGTGATTTTTATGAAACCCAAGAGTGCACTGCTGCAAACGCACACTCCTTTTTACTATCCTGAATTTACCAATGAGCTGCATTATGAGTGTGAACTTGTTTTGCGGATATGCAAAAATGGAAAATACATCCAGGACCGTTATGCCGGCAAATATTATGATGCGGTAACGGTAGGTATCGATTTTACTGCCAGGGATATTCAGAATGAATTAAAAGAGAAAGGCCTTCCCTGGGAGAAAGCTAAAGCATGGGATAATTCAGCCGTAATTGGGAAATGGGTGAACCTGACTGACCTGTAGAATAAAAAGGATATTCATTTCAAACTACTGAAGAATAAGGAATTGGTACAGGAAGGTCATTCCAGTAACATGATCTTCAATTTTGATAGTATTGTAGCCCATATATCCAACTATTTCTCTGTAAATATTGGTGACCTCATATTTACGGGTACTCCCGCCGGAGTAGGCGAATGTGTTGTGGGCGATGAACTGGAAGGCATCCTGGAAGACGCAGAGATGTTTAACATCGAAATAAAGTAAGCTACACCAAACATTACTAACAACTGTTCGCTTATATTTGCGAACCATCGCATCACTATGAACGGGCAGGAATTGTTGGTTAAAGCGTATCGGCACATGTGCCAGGCCAAACATATGGCGGCCACCTATGAGCAACATAGGAATATCTGTAAATACGTACACAGTACTTCAAGAGGGCACGAGGCAGTGCAGCTGGCTATTTCCTATCTGTTGGATCCGGCTGATTATGTGAGCCCCTATTATCGGGATGAAAGTCTGTTGCTTGGATTGGGG
>JAGKTB010000421.1:0-3502 GCA_018993145.1 Flavihumibacter sp. | reverse complement strand
AAAAACCTTACCTGTTTGGGGCACCTGAAGGGGAGCCGGGGGGGAGGTGTGTGGCACATCCCTTATTTGCCCTTAATAAAATTTGTTGTTCAAAATAATAAAAAAGGGAAAAACCACAAGGAAAAAGGGATTGATTACAAAACCCCGCCGCCACTGGTCTTTGATCATAAAAGAATGATCAAACTCGCCAAGGAGCGATTGCAGCAAAAAGTATCCAATCACCCGGTTGGATTTGAATTGCTACCTCATAAATTCACTCTGCAACAATTACAGGCCTTATACGAAGCGATCTTTGAAAGAAGCTTCGACAAGCGCAATTTTACCCGAAAGATTTTATCCCTTGGCATATTGCAGCGCCTGGATGAAAAAGAGAAAGCCTCTTCCAAAAAGGGTGCCTTCTATTATGTATTCGATAAGAAAAAATACAAGCAGCTGGAAAGCGAGGGAATCCAGATGATCTAAGCAGCTGGCTTAAAGTGCATGTCCGCAAAATTTACAGAACCGCGCATCCGGATCATGCCCATCATGTCCGCAACCCGGGCAACTTTCCGTGAGATTGTTTTTCTTTCCAAACTGTTTGGATAACTCTACAGTAACAATACCGGTTGGCACTGCGATGATCGCATAACCCAGCAGCATCACAAGAGAAGCCACCATTTTACCCATTGCTGTTACCGGTGAGATATCTCCATAACCAACGGTGGTAATGGTAACAATTGCCCAGTAAATACTTTGGGGAATACTGCTGAAATCCGGATTAGCAGCGTTCTCCACTACATAGATAATAGTTCCGAGAATCGTGCTTAAAAGAAGGACAAAACTCAGGAAGATACTGATGCGTCTTACACTGGCTTTCATTGCCATCAGGATCCCTTTTCCTTCTGAAACAAAGTGGGTGAGCTTGAGTATGCGAAAAACGCGCATGAGTCGCAGTGCGCGAATAGATAACAGAAAATGCGAGGCGGGGAAAATCAGGCTGAAATAAGTAGGCAGAATAGCAAGCAAATCGATGATGCCATAAAAGCTGCGGGCATAACGCAAAGGCCTTTTGACCACCAGGAGACGAAGTACATATTCAATGGTAAACAACCCGGTGATGATCCATTCAATAATCAACAGCTCTTTTCCATACTGTGCGGCTACGGATGGAATACTTTCCAGCATAATTACTGCCAGGCTGATCAGGATGAGCACCAGCAGGGCGAGGTCAAATCGTTTGCCTGCCTTTGTTTCAGCTTCAAATATGATTTCAAACAGTCGGGTTTTCCAGCTCATACGAAAGGCTTATCGACGTTGAATATCGACAATCATAACCGGAGGATCAAAATATTGATCGGTTTCCGGTTTGCGATAGATTTTTCTCACTACTTCCATGCCCCTGATCACTTTACCAAATGCTGCATATCCCTGGCCATCAGCATTGTTCTCACCCCCGAAATCAAAGCCCGGTAAATCACTGAGCGTAATGAAAAACTCGGAGCTGGCACTGCCTGGTTCTTCCCTGGCAAATGAGAGTGTTCCTGCACTGTGGGTGAGACCGGTTTGTTGGGTAGTTTCATGCGGGATCCGGGGCAGCTCGGGTCTTTTTTTCGTGCGACTCCAAATTCCTCCCTGTATCAGTTCCGCCTTGGGTGCATTGGAGGGCTGATTTTCATCACTCAGGATCCGGTAAAAATAACTGCGGTGGTAGAGTCCCTGGTCCACGATAGCCAGGAAAGCCTTTACCGATTCGGGAGCTTGCTTAGGATAAAGCTCCGCGATGATGGTGCCTTCCACGGTTTTGATCTCAATTTCTACGGTGTCACTGTTTTTGGTTGTTCCACCACAGGCCGCCAGCAAACTGATCAGGAACAGGCAGATGCCCCATTTGAATATGCCCAACTGTTTCATACCCCAAAGTTGCATCTTTGAACCGATCATCAAACAATTGGATCGGTAAAAAGGAATAAGTGTTAAATTGGTGTTTACAATTGAGTTTTATGGCTGCCATTACGCTGACGGTAAACAACAAGCAATACAAGATTGATGTGGACCCCCAGATGCCCCTGCTTTGGGCGATCCGCGATTTCGTAGGATTAAAAGGTACCAAGTTTGGCTGCGGTATGGCGCAGTGCGGGGCCTGTACAGTGCTCATGGATGGCAATCCTGTCAGGAGCTGCAGTACCCCGGTAACAGCCGCCGCCAATAAAAAAATCTCCACCATAGAAGGACTTTCAGACAACCTTGAGCATCCTGTACAGCAGGCCTGGATTGAATTCCAGGTTCCACAATGTGGTTACTGCCAGAGTGGTCAGATCATGACTGCAGTTGCCTTCCTGAAGAAAAATCCCAACCCCACTGAAGAGCAGATTGATGCAGCCATGCAGGGTAATCTTTGCAGATGCGGTACTTACCCGCGCATCCGCAAGGCAGTGAAAAGAGCGGCCGAGCTGATGAAAGCCAAACCTTTTTAAACTAACATAAACTACTTGCCATGCGTACGACTCTTTCCCGTCGTCGGTTTTTGCGTTTATCCTCATTTACCGGCGCAGGCCTCATCATTGGGCTGAATGGAGTAGATGGAAAAGCATTCGGACAGTTGGTGAACCTGAGCAATGACGCCGAACTGGTGGGTGTTACACCCTTTGTGCTGATTGACCCGAAAGGAGGCATTACCATATATAATACCAAACCAGAGCTGGGGCAGGGAACCTTCCAGTCGATTCCTTCTTTGATTGCGGAAGAATTGGATCTTACCCTAGACCTGGTTACCATCCGGCAATCAGGCGGACAAATAGAATTAGGGGCAGATCAGTTCTCCGGGGGGTCTGCGTCTATCCGTACCAGTTATACCAAGTACAGAAAGGTGGGTGCTGCAGCCAGGGAAATGCTGGTAACTGCAGCCAGCCAGGCCTGGGGTGTACCCGCACAGGAATGTATAACCGAAAATGGAAAGGTTCTGCACAAGGCAAGCAATCGCTCCGCCACTTACCAGGAACTGGCAGCATCTGCAGCTAAACTGGAAGTTCCCAAAGAGCCCAAACTGAAAGACCCCTCCAAATTTATATTGCTGGGCAAGTGGGTAAAGAGACCTGATATCCCACTGAAAAGCAATGGTACGGCAGTATTTGGTATTGATGTAGAGGTGCCGGGAATGCTGTACGCCAGCATCGAGCGTAGCCCTGTATTCGGAGGTAAACTCATCAGCTTTGATGATTCCGCAACCAAAAAAGTAAAAGGCGTACAGCAGGTAATTACCTGTGAGCGCTTAATTGGGAAATACCGTTTTGAAGGGGTGGCAGTGCTGGCGGATAATTACTGGGCTGCAATTCAGGGTCGCAAAGCGCTGAAAGTAAAATGGGATTACCAGGGTTATGATAAATTTTCACTCACCGCCTACGAGCAGCAATTGAGAGAGCTTGCAAAATCCGATGGCGTAGTAGATCATACCAAAGGTGATTTTGATAAAGCCTATGCGGAAGCTCCCACAAAACTGGAAGCTTTTTATGAAACTCCGATGGTG
>JAGKTB010000048.1:0-3628 GCA_018993145.1 Flavihumibacter sp. | reverse complement strand
TGTTATTTATAAAGACCAGGCTGATACTCAGAAGGTAAGAGTGATGCGTTACTTAATAGATGGCACCCTACACGAAGAATTGAATTTTTATCCATATGTACCGGATAAGGTACTGCAGGGAGTTTTTAAACGCTACAGCGGCGGCCAGTTAGCAGAGGAACGGAACTACGCAAAGAACCAGCTCGATGGGTCATTTAAAACCTATTGGGAAAATGGTCAGTTAAGAAGAGATGACTGGTATGAGAAGGGAACATTCATTAGTGGCAAGTGTTACGGTATAAGTGGAGCAGATACTACCTGGTTTGAATATCAGAAACAAGCAAGCTATCCTGGTGGCGTAGACAGTTTACGAAAATACATGGCAAGTAATCTTCGCTATCCGCCCTTAGCGAAAGCACAGGACAAACAAGGAAGGGTGAGAGTGCAATTCACTATTACGAAAGATGGGAGTTTAGAAGATATATTTGTAGTCAATAGTGTAGATCCTTCTTTGGATCAGGAAGCCATTCGCCTGGTAACCCAGATGCCAAAATGGATACCGGCGACGCAGGATGGTAAGTTGGTAAACATGTATTTTATTCTTCCGGTGGTATTTCAGTTGAGGGAATAGAGAAATTATCCACGTTTCACATTTTAATTCCTTGCGCCCGTAATTTTTATCTTCGATATTGTATCCGTAAATGTTTTTAATTCCTCCGCACTAAACTCATACTCTGCAGCCCACAGGTTTTCCTGCAAATGCGCCTGTTTGGTGGTTCCGGGAATCGGAACAATCCAGGGCTTTTGTGCCAGTAGCCAGGCCAGGCAAACCTGTGTGGCTGTTAATCCCCTTTCGTTTCCAAATGCCTGTATGGCTTCAACTAAGGGCCAGTTGGCTTTCACGGCTTCCGGAGTATACCTGGGTAAGGTATCGCGGTTGTCATTATCAGGAACATATTTGGTTAGTGGGTTGATATATCCCGAAAGCAAGGCCCTGGATATGGGGCTGTAGGGTACAAAGCCGATTCCCAATTCTTCGCAGGTGCTAAGGATAGCTCCTTCCGGATCTCGGGTAATGAGTGAGTATTCGGTTTGCAAAGCGGTAAGAGGCTGTATGGCATGGGCTTTACGAATATTGACAGGGTCCGCTTCACTTAATCCAAAATGTAAGACCTTTCCTTCCTTTATCAATTCTTTTACTGTACCAGCAACTTCTTCAATCGGTACGTTTGGGTCTACCCGATGCTGATACAACAAATCAATATAATCTGTTTTCAGTCTTTTCAGCGATTCTTCTACTACAGCTCTTATATGGGCTGGTTTACTATTCAGTCCGGCCAGCTGACCATTCTGAATATTAAACCCAAACTTGGTACAGAGAATTATCTTTTTACGAAAGGGGCGAATGGCTTCTCCAACCAGTTCCTCATTTAGCCAGGGTCCGTAGGCTTCAGCTGTATCAAAAAAATTAACTCCCATTTCATAAGCTTTTCGGATAAGGGCGATCATCGGTTCCCGGTTGGGTATGAAACTACGATGCCAGCTCATCCCCATACAGCCGAGTCCCATTCCATAGTTTATTGCCAGGCTATGTTTGCCAGTGCCTAATATGCGTTGTGCTTTTTTTTCAGAAAACATACTAAATGCAGAAGAGCTTAGTAAGGCTGTTCCGAATGTTGCGCCGGTAATGAGAAAATTTCTCCTGTTGGTAGCTTGCATAGCTTATAATTTATACAACAAATGTCGATGATCCCTTTCTACCGGATAGTATATGAATTACTGAATTACTTACCATTATTCCTGCTAACCGGCTATTGAAAACCATCCGCCAGTTGGATTCCGTACCTTTAAATCAGAAAATAAAAGTTCATGGAAGAGATTGTAAAGATTGAGTCGGTAGCGCAGTACAATGCCATGCGTGGGGTATCTACCCTGCATCCATTAGTTACGGTGGTGGACTTGTCAAAAGCCCATCCCATGCCTGCCCGAACTTTCAATTTTGGGTTGTACGCTATTTTCCTGAAAGAGCTGAATTGCGGGGAGTTAAAATATGGGCGGAATAATTATGACTATCAGGAGGGGACGCTTGTTTTTATTTCACCCGGACAGGTATTAGGTATACAACCGGGACTAACGACATTTGCTCCAAAAGGTTGGGCGCTTTTGTTTCATCCGGATTTCATTAAAGGAACCTCTTTAGGCAAGCATATTCATCAGTATTCCTTTTTCTCTTACGATGTAAACGAGGCATTACACCTTTCAGAAAAGGAAAGACAACTGGTGCTGGATTGTTTTACCAAAATTCAATACGAACTGGAGCACTCTATAGACAAACACAGTAAGATGCTAATTGCTGCTAATATTGAATTGTTTTTAAATTATTGTATCCGTTTTTACGATCGCCAGTTCATAACTAGAGATACTACAAACAAGGGAATTTTAGAAAAATTTGAAGCCTTATTGAGTGACTATTTCTTATCCGATAAACCGCAACAAACAGGATTGCCATCCGTTTCGTATTGCGCGAATGAATTACATTTATCTGCCAACTATTTTGGTGATTTAATCAAAAAGGAAACCGGGAAATCTGCACAGGAATATATTCAATCCAAATTGATTGATCTGGCTAAAGAAAGAATAGTGGATGCTGATAAATCCATCAGCCAGGTAGCCTATGAATTGGGATTTGCCTATCCACAACATTTTACCAGGTTGTTTAAGCAAAAAGTGGGCATGACGCCAAATGAATACAGGAGTTTGAATTAGTATTTAAACCTCGTACCTATACTGAAACCGAATCAAAGAATCCAACAAATAGACAAAATTGGACAATATCATTGCCTATACTAATGCCATTTCGCCAATTGGCAGCATTACCTGGCATAAATTATCACAACTCCTTAGTCAAGAGGAACTATTGAAAGACCAATATTTTGCTAAACAAAATCAAGTGGCAAAAAAAATCGGTTTTTTAGAATCCGGAGTTGTCAGGGCATTCTTTTCTAATACAGCGGGTAAAGAATACAACAAACAGTTTTTTGTGGGACCAAGTATCATAGGAGCCTATTCATCACTATTGACTTCCAAACCAAATTTGATAGCGCAACAGGCACTTACTGATTGCGTGGTATATTCCTGTAATTACGCGGATTTAGTTCATCTTTTTGACGAACATCAGGATCTGGAACGACTGGTTAGAAAAATTACTGAATATTATTTCATTGAAAAGGAAAAAAAGAATTAGACATCGTACTGCTGAATGCCACGCAACGTTATTTGGCATTCAAAGAAGAGTTTCCTTCTCTGGAACAATTGATTCCACAGTATCACATCGCATCCTATCTGGGAATTTCAGCCATTCAGCTTAGCCGAATCAGAAAAGAGTTAGCAGTAAAGAAAAAACCCATTTGATTTCTTTACCTATGTAAAGATCTTTAGTTGGCTTGAATATTAGTTTTGTGCTTCTGATAAAGGATACAAAATCAATCATTTATGCGTGCTAAAGACTTTTCTTTATATTCCTGGATCTTCTTATTTGCCGCGTTATGGAATTTAATAGGAGCCTGCTTTGGTTACTTCAATACGGCATTCACTTTTGAGGGGGTATTTGACAAACCACTGACCGATCCTCTTTTTTACGAAATATATA
>JAGKTB010000420.1:0-3029 GCA_018993145.1 Flavihumibacter sp. | reverse complement strand
AAAAGCCGGGGTTAAAAGATTTGCAGCAACACCAGCAATCGATGCATCAGGTACAGGCAAATGGCACCAACCTGTATTTTGAAAAAGCACCACTTACGGATGTTTTCAGAATTCTGGAACAATACTACCATGTAACAATAACAAGTAAGACAGAAATACTAAAGCAGCAACATTTTTCCGGATCTGTTAAATTGAATGACCCTATTGAAAAAATAGTAAGCCGCCTTTGCGAAATCCATGATTTGAAAATGGAGGTAACAGATTATCGCTTTACCATAACAAAAAATTAATACATAACATCTAACCGAATTTGATTTCATGCAGCCTGCTGCATGCCGGATTCTTATACTCTAAAACAACCTGCATATGAACAAACTCACCCGCATTCTGCTTGCATTTTTATTATGCATCAGTACACTACAATCCATTGCACAGGAGGGCAATGGGGCATCGCTTAAAGGAATCGTTGAAAACGAAAAAGGAGAACCCCTGGAAGGAGTATCCGTAGAAATCCGAAACGACTCCGCCAACATCAAATTATCCACCGTCACAGACGCAAAAGGCGTTTACCTGTTTTCCAGTTTAGTACCGAATGTTCCGTATACCATTCAATTTTCTTACGTGGGATATGAAGTAGCTACCCGAAAGCAATACGTCCTGTTACCAGGTGAAAAGGGGTCACTGTTAACCAGCCTTAAATTATCTGAAAACGATCTTTCGGATGTTGTTGTAGTGGGATATGGAACCGCTCGAAAAATAAATGTAACCGGTGCCGTTGATCAGATTTCAGGAAAAAGACTGGCAGAACGTCCTATTGCCAATGTTTTCCAGGCATTGCAGGGGGTAAGTCCAGGTTTGAATATCACTTATGCCGGTGGTAGTCCCGGACAAACACCCAATATCAACGTACGTGGATTCACTTCCATTAATGGCGGATCGCCCTTAATCATAATTGATGGTATTGCAGCAGCAACCGATGATTTGCTACGCATCAACCCTTCCGATATTGCCAATATTACTGTATTGCGTGATGCTGCTTCTGCTGCCGTATATGGAGCAAGAGCTGCTTATGGTGTACTATTGGTTACAACAAAAGAAAGTGCTTCAGGCGGAAGACAGGTCATCTCCTATAATAATTATTTTGCCAGCTCTAAACCTACCATTCTGCCAGAGGCAGTAACGGATCCCTATATTTATTCCAGAGTACTGGAAACCAGTACAGATAATACGCCCTGGGATTATGTAAACTTTTCTGATGAATACTATCAGTGGGCAAAGGCAAGATCAGAGGATCCGTCGATAGAGGATGTTCGGTTGGATCCTGCCAATCAGGCGAGATGGGCCTATATGGGCAACAATAACTGGAATGATTATTTTTTCAGCAAATCCAATTTCTCGCAGTATCATACTTTGTCATTCAGCGGTTCATCCAGTAATAAAAAGATGCCTATCGGGTATCTTCTATCAGCAGACTATACCAATGAAAACGGGTTGAATAAACTGACAAAAGATGATTGGAACAGGTATGGTTTAAGAGGAAGAGTAAATTTTTCGCCGCTGCCCTGGCTTAAGATGGATAACAACCTGCTTGTATACCAACTCGAAAGAGATGCTCCCACCTACTCCATTACAGACTTGTATTATTTGCAGCCAACCAATGTGGCAAAGAATCCGGATGGCAGCTGGGGTAATAATTCTGCTGGCAGACTTGCCTCTCAGCTTACCAGTGGAGGAAGAAGTACACAGGATCGATTTGGCTTTCAAAACATCATCAGAGGTGTTGCAACTTTTCTGAATGGAGATCTGAGCATAACCGGTGATGCCAGTTTCAAACGCGAATTATGGAAATACCATACTCAAAACCTTCCCTATACCATTGGTTTTGGACCAAATGATGTGCGTATTGAAAATCCAATCGGATCCATTTCAGAAACACATGGCACGATTAAACAAGATGTAGTAGATCTATATGCGAATTATGGTAAAACATTGGGAGATCATTCCTTCAAACTGATGGCCGGTTACAACCAGGAAAGTTATGAATGGTCGCCCCTGACAGCCTCCCGCACCCAGGTTATTTCTGCATCAGTCCCCTATATCGGTTTAACAACCGGAGATCCAACCATTAGTACCACAACGCAGGGAGGGTATTACAGTTATGCCATCCGCAGTTGGTTTGGACGCTTGAATTATTCCTTTAAAGACCGTTATATTTTAGAAGCAAACGGTCGCTATGATGGATCTTCCCGTTTTCCTTCCAACAACCGGTGGGGCTTTTTTCCTTCTGTTTCAGCAGCCTGGATTCTGAGTAAAGAATCGTTCATGGAAAATTTATTTCCAACCCTTTCCACGGTTAAATTCAGAGCCAGCTATGGCAGCCTGGGAAACCAGAGTGTTAGTTATTTCGGTTATATACAATCGCTCCCAACTAATTTATCCTCCTACCTGATCAATGGAAACCGCCAGACAGTGTTAGGCACTGCTCCTTCCCTAGGCGTTGACCCGAATGCATATACCTGGGAAAAAGTATCTACCACCAATATCGGTGCTGATATCGGTTTCTTCAATGACCGGTTCTCCGCAAGTTTCGATTATTACGTAAGAAATACAACCGGCATGCTGGCACCCAGCCAGGAACTTCCTGCCGTTCTGGGAACGGCAGCTCCCATGCAGAATGCTGCAGATCTAAGAACAAAAGGATGGGAACTTAGCCTGCAATACCGTAACAGCTTTACAGTTGGAGGCGCTCCTCTTTCTTTTAATTCAAAATTTATATTATCCGATTCACGTAGTCATATCACCAAATACAACAATGCCCTCCAAACATTTTCAGGTTCTTACCGGGTAGGCCAGGAAATTGGAGAAATCTGGGGCCTGGTGAATGATGGCTATTTTACCAGTCAGGGTGAAATAGACAAACTGGATCAAAGTGCAGTGGTACCCTGGGGTGCACTGGAAGTGGTTCCTGGTTGGCCCAGGTACCGGGATCTGGATGGTAATGGAAAAATTGAACTCGGACCTTCTGCTCT
>JAGKTB010000047.1:0-4508 GCA_018993145.1 Flavihumibacter sp. | reverse complement strand
TGAAAGGAACCAAAATAGTCTAAGCAACATAGATCTTTTGTCCAGTTTTTAGGGGTTTAAGACACCACAATGGAATAACTGGTTGTTGGATTTAAAGAAACAACGGGGGCAGATTAACGTTATTTTATTTCTTAAGTGGGATAGATTTAGCCGTAACGCCGGTGATGCTTATCAAATGCTAAGTACTTTAAGAAAAATAGGTGTAGAACCACAAGCGATAGAACAACCCTTAGATTTAGCTATTCCCGAAAACAAATTAATGCTTGCTTTTTATTTAGCTGCACCCGAGGTAGAAAACGACCGTCGGGCATTAAATGTTACATACGGAATGAGGAAGGCAAGAAAAGAGGGTCGGTGGATGGGAAAGGCTCCATTAGGGTATGTTAATAAAATTACGGAGGATGGTAAGAAATATATTGCGCCAAAAGAACCCGGTGCAAGTATTTTAAAATGGGCATTTCATACTATTGCAAACGGCCAATACCAGGTAGAGCAGATATATAAGGAAGTAAATAAAAAAGGCTTCGCTGTCTGCAAATCTGGATTTTGGAATTTGCTTAGAAATCCTGTTTACTGCGGTAAAAATTTAACATGTGGTTGGAAGGAATTAAATAAAACTTATGTGCCCGGTCAACATGAAGCCATTATTACTGAAACATTGTTTAATGAGGTTCAGGATTTCTTAGACGGTAAGAAAAAGAATTATCGCACCAAAGTAGGTTCATTGGAAGTGCTTCAATTAAGAGGCTTTATTAAATGCCCAAGATGTGGTAAACTTTTAACCGGAAGTGCATCAAGAGGGCATGGTGGCCTGTACTACTATTACCATTGTACTTCGGCTTGTGGTTCTCGTTTTAAATCACAACAGGCAAATGAGCTCTTTGCAGGAGAACTGAAAAAATATATCCCCCGTCCGGGTATGGCAGAAGTATTCAAGTTAGTAATTAATGAAGTTTATTTGGCAAAAACGAAGCATCAAAAAGATGAAATTAAGAACATAAAAACTGAATTAGAACAGTTAAACAGCAGACTTGCCAAAGCAAGGGAATTGTTATTATCTGGCGACCTTGATGGCAGTGACTACAAAGAGATAAAATCAGAAGCTGAGAAAAAAATAGCCTATTTGGAGGGCAGGGCTTTTGATTTAAATAAAGGAACTATAAGTATAGCACCCTTATTAGATAAGGCTTTACATGGCCTTACAAGGCTCGATACCCTATATGCAGAAGCTGACACTAAGAGAAAAAGGGAAATAATAGGTTCGATGTACCCCGAAAAATTGACTTTTGACGGAATCGGTTATCGAACCTCCCGGCTCAACGAAGCCGTTGAGCTAATATACAAGCTGGGAGAGGGTTTTAGCGAAAATAAAAAAGGACAAACCAGTAATAAAACCGATTTGTCCTTGCTAGTTGCCCGACCAGGATTCGAACCTAGACAAACAGAACCAAAATCTGTCGTACTACCATTATACTATCGGGCAATCCGTCCCTTAAGGGAGTGCAAAAATAAAGGGTGTGTCCATTTCTGCCAAAAAAAAATTCCAAAAAGAGGATATCTTCTTAAATCCTCTAAATGCTTAATTTTCAAACATGTTAGCACCTTCCCGCAGAAATTTTCTGCAACAGTTATCAAAACTAGGTTTAGGCTCGTTGTTCATAGGCGCTTCAGTACCTTCATGGAGCCGGCAGTTGGAAGAAGCTCTTTCAAAGTTCCGGTCTATGGATGCAGATCGCCTGGCTTCAGAAGAGGATTTCTGGTATAGCATTCAGCAGGCCTATACTGTTTCCCCGTCTATTATTAATCTGAACAATGGGGGTGTGAGTCCGTCTCCAAAGGTGGTTCAGGAGGCCATGAAACGCTATCATGACCTTAGTAATGAAGGTCCCAGTTATTTCATGTGGAGGATACTGGACCAGGGTAGAGAACCTTTGCGTGCCAACCTCGCCAGGCTGGCGGGATGTGATCCCGAAGAGCTGGCCATTCAGCGTAATGCGTCAGAAGCACTGGAAACGGCCATTTTTGGTATTCCACTGAGAGCGGGCGACGAAGTGGTGCTTTCCAAACAGGATTATCCCAATATGATCAATGCGTGGAAGCAGCGGGAAAAAAGAGATGGAATCAAGCTGGTTTGGATAAACCTGGACTTGCCTTCAGAAGACAATGATTACTTGGCTCAGGAATATGTAAAAGCTTTCACCAATCGTACGCGCGTGGTGCACATCACCCATATCATCAACTGGAATGGACAGATACTGCCGGTTCGTAAAATTGCTGATCAGGCACGTGCACGCGGAATTGAGGTATTAGTGGATGGAGCCCACAGTTTTGCGCATTTTCAATTTCGTATCGATGAATTGGGGGCCGATTATTTTGGTACCAGTTTACATAAATGGCTTAGCGCCTGTATTGGAACCGGATTTCTATATGTAAGAAAAGAGAAAATTGAAAAGTTGTATCCGTTATTTGGTGCACCAGCCGGACAAGAAACGAATATCCGCAAATTTGAAAACCTGGGTACCCGGCCCTTTTTCATTGAGCAGGCCATCGGTAAAGCAATTGAATTCCAGGAAATGATTGGTGCGGAACGGAAAGAAATGCGACTTCAATACCTCAAAAATTATTGGATGGAAAGGGTTGAAAAATTACCAGGCGTGGAATTGGGTACTTCTTTAAAACCTGGCTTTGCCTGCGCTATTGGATTAGTTTCAGTTAAAAACCGAAAGCCGGCTGAATTAGATCAGTTCCTTTTTAATAAATATAAAATTCACACTGTAGGAATTGAGTGGGAAAATATTAAGGGGGTTCGTATCACTCCGCATGTGTACACCACTACTCGTCAATTGGATACCCTGGTACAGGCAATTACTGAGTTTGCAAAGACCTGATCCAGTCGCTGATTAAGGCTACGCCTTCCTTGTGAATTTGCTCCCTCCCTAATTCCGGCATGGCAATACCAGGATCATTTGTATTCGTACGGTATACAATAATCGATTTTTCCGGTTTACCGGGCACGATTGCATAACTCAGATTACCTGACCCCCTGCCAGCAGCTACCGGTGTTTTATAGATGCCCAGCAAGTGAGGGTCCTTGTTATGTATATCAAGAAAAAGTCCTGAGGTATTGGCAGGTCCGCCTGGACTGTGACAATGCCCGCAGTTGATATCCAGATAGGCACGGGCTCTCGCGTCAAGCGAAGCTGTAGGATTTTCCCAATCTGCATTGGCTGGAACCCCATCAGCAGGTAATCCTTTTAACCAGCCTTTGTTTGCCCATTCGCTCAATTGATTTCCTCTGATTCCAGCGAAACTAACGGTCTTGTTCAGGTGCCTTGCACTGATACCTATCGGAAGAAATTCTTTACCATTGGTATGGCAACCCTTGCACTGATTTTTGTTTGGTATCACATAATTTGTACGTTGCTTTTTACCCTTATTATCGATGTATGAAACAGTACGCGTATCGCCCGCTACATCATAATAAGCTTCTGTTTGTTCCTCGTTCCAGATATAGGGTAAGGCATTCCATCCGGTTGCTTCATGGATTAGGAGACGGGTTTCAATCAGTTTTCTCCCCTTGCCTGGATTGCTGAAATCAAGCGGGAAATAAAAGTGCTTGATGAGCACAGTTCCTTTGGGCAGCTCAAATGGTTGGGTAGGGTGGTAATTCATTTGGCTGTTTTCAGGCAACACGATAAATCTTAGTTTCTCTGCATAGTTGCTGAAGAGTGAACTGTTCAATTCCTAGGGTATGATTCCTGGCGCCGGATTTAATTCCGCCAGCGGCCCAACGAAATATTGATAATCGGATAATTTTTCTTTGGGAGTGAACGATGATACGCTGCTATCAAGGTGACTCATCAGTCCCAAACTGAGCAATAGTGCACAAAAAATCGAAAAGGTTTTCATTGCATTTGTACATTGACGGGAATGGAGAGGTTGCAGGAATATGGACCGGCATCGCGACTAATATTTTTGAATCCATTAGCAGCATCAATGTTGGCAAAACTTTGGTTATGGTTATTGGAAATACAGATGGCGGGTTTGCCTGCTGCCTGCGGATCGGGGATACCGTCATACAGAATATGCGGTACTTTTTTCCCAAAACGTAATTTGAACCGAAAAAGTTTGCCCATCCGGCCTTGCATGGTAGCCCTTTCATTTTTTCTTTCGTAGAAATTGTCGTGGATGGAAATTGCTGATGGATAGGGATGATAACTGCTGTCGTTGATCGGATTTTCAGTGATATAGTAGCTGACAACTACAGTACCTGCAGTACGGTTATTAACAATGCGATTCTCATGTATATCAACATGGTTGGCTGCCAGAATCATAATTCCAGTACCGGGAGGAACTTTCCCAACAATATTTCCCTTGGGTGCAAAATTATCATGGTTATTATCCAGGACTTCATTGTTATGAAGTTTGGTAAAACCTCCTCTTTTTACAATGAGATCAGGTAAGTCAAATACCAGTATTCCACCTGTATTGTTGAAAGCTTTGTTGTT
>JAGKTB010000419.1:0-5129 GCA_018993145.1 Flavihumibacter sp. | reverse complement strand
CGACTGGATCATAGCCATCCGACCGCTGATTGATATCCCTGTGTCATTGATAGGAGCCTTTTTCATTATGTACCTTTTTGGATTTACCATCAATGTACTGACCCTGCTGGCAATTGTACTGGCAACCGGCCTGGTGGTGGATGATGGTATTGTGTTATCAGAAAATATCTTCAAAAAAATGGAGAAGGGCATGGATAAATGGCAGGCTGCAAAGGAAGGCTCAAAAGAAATATACTTTGCAGTAATTGCGACCTCCATTACACTCGCCGTGGTATTCCTGCCGATCGTTTTCCTGGAAGGGTTTGTTGGACGACTCTTCCGTGAATTTGGAATTGTTGTGGCAGGGGCGGTATTAATATCGGCATTTGTATCGCTAACGCTCACACCTGTACTAAACGTAAAGCTCACCCGAAAATCACAGAAACCATCCTGGTTCTATCGGAAAACAGAGCCCTTTTTCGTGGGAATGGAAAATCTGTATCGCCGTACCCTGTCCGTGTTTATGAGGGTACGCTGGATTGCCTTCCTGATCATTGCAATATGTTTTGCAGCCATTTATTTTATTGGCACCAATATGCAGTCTGAACTGGCTCCAATGGAAGATCGCAGCCAGTTCCGTTTGTCTATAACGGCACCCGAAGGAACTTCCTTTGATTACATGGATAACTATATTGACCGGATCGGAAGTTTCATGCTGGATTCAGTTCCTGAAAAGCGTGTAATGATCACCGTTACAGCTCCCGGTTTTTCAGGTACAGGTTCAGTGAACACCGGTTTCCTGCGGATGACGCTGGTGGATCCTGATGAAAGAGTTCGAAGTCAGCAACAGATTGTAGATATGGTGAACCGAAACCTGGGCAGATTCAATGAAGGCCGCGCTTTCGCTATCCAGGAGCAGACCATCCAGGTGAACAGAAGAGGTGGATTGCCGGTGCAGTTTGTAATCCAGAACGTAAACTTTGAAAAGATCCGGGAAATACTTCCGAAATTCCTGGAAGAAGCCAATCGAAGCCCGGTATTCCAGGGGGTTGATGCCGATTTGAAATTCAACAAACCAGAACTGCGCCTGAATATAGATCGTCTTAAAGCAAGTCAGCTTGGTATTTCAGTAGAAGATATATCATCCACACTACAACTGGCGCTCAGCAATCGTCGCCTCGGCTATTTTACGAAAGACGGTAAACAATACCAGGTAATCGGGCAGCTGGCCAGAAACGATCGGGATGAACCTACCGATTTGAAAACAGTGTATGTACGCAGTTTTACAGGACAGGTAGTATCGCTTGATAATATTGTAAGTTTTGAAGAGGAGACCACTCCTCCTACGATCTATCACTTTAATCGTTATAAATCAGCTACAGTTTCAGCCGGACTCGCACCTGGCAAAACCATCGGTGATGGAATTAAAGAAATGGAGCGCATAGCAGATGGACTGCTGGATGAAACGTTCTCAACAGCTTTATCCGGATCATCCAGGGATTTCCAGGAAAGCTCAAGTAATACCAGTTTTGCTTTCCTGCTGGCGTTGGGATTGATTTTCCTGATCCTTGCAGCGCAGTTTGAAAGTTTTATTGATCCATTCATTATCATGTTTACCGTTCCGCTGGCGATTGCCGGAGCGCTGATCGCCTTGTGGATCTTTGATCAGACCCTTAATATCTTTTCACAGATCGGGATGATCATGCTGATCGGACTGGTTACCAAAAATGGTATTCTTATCGTGGAATTCGCCAATCACAAACGCATGGAAGGAATGGCAAAAGCTCCGGCAGTAATTGATGCAGCAGTAAGCAGGTTGCGTCCCATTCTGATGACCAGTCTTGCTATGGCACTGGGAGCTTTACCCCTGGCACTTTCCCTGGGAGCCGCTTCCACCAGCCGTATTCCATTAGGTATTGTAATCACAGGAGGTATCATGTTTTCACTCATCCTTACCCTTTATGTGATTCCTGCCATGTATTCCTATTTATCGTCCAAGAAAAAAACGCATAGTGAACTCGATGAGGTAATTACCGTTCCGGTATCTGCCTGATCAATCGAACAGTTTTATGACACGCAGCCTACTTCTTATACTATTTGTAATTCTTTCCCTGAACCAAAGCATGGCACAGCAGGTGCTGACAGTGGAAGCGGCCGTTGACCTGGCACTCCGGAACAATTATGATATCCGGTTAGCGAAAAATGACTCCAGTTCCTTTGCATTGGACAACGATTATGCATGGGCCGCTTTTTTGCCGAGATTTAATGGTACAGCAACCAAAATCTGGAATACCAATGCCCAAAAACAGGAGCTGGCCAATGGTTCCAAAAGAGACACTTCCGGATTGCGTTCGAGTACCCTGCAGGCATCCCTCAACATGAACCTCACACTGTTTGACGGATTCAGAATGTTTGCAACACGGGAACGGGTAGCCGAAATTGAAAAACTAGGCATCCTTTCTTTGCGCAACCAGGTGGTGAATACAACGGCAGCGGTGATCAGCAATTACTATAATATTGTTCGCCAAAAACAACAATTAAAAGCCATACTTGAACAAAAAAGTATCAGCGAGGAAAGGGTGAAGCTGGCTGATAAAAAATTGAGTGTCGGACTTGGAGCAAAGCCAGAATTATTACAGGCTAAAGTAGATCTGAATGCATTTACCGCCTCGCAATACCAGCAAAACACCTTAATCGAACAATTAAAGGAACAGCTTAATCAATTGATTGGCTTTGACAAGAACGCGGACTATGAAGTAGTGGATTCAATCCCCATCCGGCAGGATCTTACACTGGATGAAATTCGCACCGATCTGGAAAATCAGAGTCCGCAATTGCTTCTGGCCCGCAAAAACATTGATATTGCTAAACTCGTGTATAAAGAACGTGTTGGAGACCGATATCCTGTTATCAGTTTCAATTCTGCTTATAACCTGAACCGATTGACCAACCAGGCGGTTATCAACAACTTTACCCCCCTCTTCAACCGAAACCTGGGCTTTAATTACGGACTTAGTGTAACCTTACCTATACTTAATGGCTTAAATGCCAAACGGCTGCAACAACAGGCCAGGATCAGTATTATGCAGCAGGAGTTGTTACTGGATAATACCCGTACGTTGCTGGATGTGCAGATCAATAATGCATTTCGTGATTATGAGTTGCAAAAGAAGAACCTGGCCCTTGAAGAGGACAACATACTGCTTGCCAAGGAAAATGTGTTCATTGCACTTGAACGATTCAAACAGGGAGTCAGCACCTACCTTGAATTAAGAGAAGCACAGATCAGCCTGGCTGATGGTTATAACCGGCTGATTGCAGCCCGATTCAATGCCAAACTCGCTGAAATTGAATTAATGCGCTTAAAAGGTGTGACTGAATACTAGAAATTCCGGTTCTTTGCGCAAACAAATACCCGCCATTCTATATGTCAACTTCAACAAATCCACAGGTAGGCATCATAATGGGATCCGATTCTGATCTTCCCATTATGCAGGCTGCAGCAGATATCTTAACAGAATTTGGGATTGCCTATGAACTGACCGTGGTTTCCGCTCACAGGACCCCGCTAAGAATGGTGAGTTATGCGCATGCTGCCAGGGAAAGAGGGCTGAAGATTATTATCGCCGGAGCAGGTGGTGCCGCGCATCTTCCTGGAATGGTAGCTTCCATCACATCCCTTCCGGTAATAGGTGTTCCTATCAAATCATCCAACTCCATCGATGGATGGGATTCCGTTTTATCCATACTTCAAATGCCAAATGGTATCCCGGTAGCAACAGTCGCCCTTAATGCAGCAAAAAACGCAGGCATCCTGGCTGCAACCATGATTGGTGCTTTCGACAGCGCTATTGGCGATAAGGTAACCGCCTTCAAACAACAACTCGAAGCGGAAGTATTGGCAAAAGTGGAAAAACTGAAGCAAAACGGAAACCCCAACAAGTATGATTTATGAACTATGAATTATGAACTATGAACAAGGAATTCTGTGTAAGGTTCTAATTCATACTTCATAATTCATATTTCATAATTCTAAACTCCTGCTCCAATGCCGGGCTTTCAGTATAGATTTTATCAATAAATGCAGGCCCGTGCTGTGCATAGTAAGGCAGAAAATTCTCTACTCTTTCCTGTAATGAATTATTGGGAAAAAGGATATTTCGAATGGCTTGTAACTGGCGCGACTGATCACTGAATTTCCTTTTTTCAGCACGGAGCATTTTTTTCTCCAGTTCCTTTAACCGGTGCAGCATTTGTTTTTCCAGTGCCTGAACGTGAGGCACCAAGGTGGTATCTATTTTTCCGGCAAGGTTTTGAAGGTGCTGATAAAAGGCTTGTGAATCGCGTAGCTCTGAATTTAGATGCACCTGCACTGAACTGTCGCGTTTCACCAGCTGATTCATCAATTCATCAGTAGGCTGAAAAAAATCAGCAAGGCTAAAACCCATTCGATCAATTTTGGCCGCCAGGTTTTCTGGTACCAGTAAAAATGAATTACGCAAAACCTGAACAGGATAGGGAACTTTGTAATGCTGAAACAACTCTTTCAATTCAAGCCAATAAGCCAATTCTCCCCCACCCCCGATAAAAGCGATATTGGGTAGAATCGTTTCCTGGTACAAACCACGGAGGATTACATTCGGACTGAACCGTTCAGGAAATTGTTCCAGCTCGTTTTTCATTTCCTCTACTGTAAACTCCATTTCGGTATCAAATACCACAAACCCATTCTCTGTTCTTTCAATCCGGTTGCGGATATCATCTTTCAGATAAAATAAATTGATCGAACGGGGATTAGCCTGCACTTTATAGGAAGCTGATAAGCGCTTAACCGTTTCCGTTACTATGGCAGATGCGGTTTGATTAAAGAGATCATCTTCAAATACCGGCTGCATGATTCTTTTTAAATCCGGTTGGTCAGCGATCAGCACCACCAATCCATATTGCTTGAATAATTCATGCACCAGGTGGAATGTGGCGGTTTGAATATCCGTTGACTCAAGGTACGCTGTACGGAGCAGCTGCATTAATTGCGGGCCATAAGGAAGAACAGAAAGTTGACCCTCTATTCGTTGCAATAAAGGTTCCAGCCCTTTTGTTTTCATCCGTCCCACAGCTCCTTTCTTGTTTGTATTCCCAGCCCAGTTTTT